>CAJTTA010000019.1 GCA_910579305.1 uncultured Muribaculaceae bacterium | reverse complement strand
AGCTGTTGCTTAATCATGTCAAACATTAAAATCTATTTAAATTCAAACACACTCTAAACTTTCCCGTATTTTTCTGCCGGTCAGATATTGGAAGCTTTCTATAATTTGAATCCCCTGACTTTACGTTGCGGAATAATGGGTTGGCGTATGGTTTTCCAAACGCTTTTTCAGCCTGTGCGCTACGGTTTTCTCAATTTGCTTTCACGCTATGTGTTTATTTTATATGATTACGCCTGGGGTGGAGCAGTAATCATATTTTAATCAGAAGCAGATTCTGATGCGTGACCAAGCGGGGCAGGAAGCTGTGAAAGGAAGCGTGGGAGATCTTGAATTCTTTATAGACAACTGAAGGGGGCAGGGAAAGCAGTCACGTATAGGATTGCCAAACGTTGCACCGCACACATATATGGCATATCACAGGCATGCCGAAGAAAGTAAGGTGGTGATACACGGGATGTTAAGCTGCAACGCTTTATTTTGTGCGATTTTTATGCCCTGAAAATTTGGTGGAAATAAAAAAAGTGTGTAACTTTGCACTCGCAATCGGGAAGCAAGCGAGTTTCGATATACCGAAAGCGAAAACCGAGAAGGTGCGGTAGTTCAGCCGGTTAGAATACTAGCCTGTCACGCTAGGGGTCGCGGGTTCGAGTCCCGTCCGCACCGCCGAGGAGAGAGGAAAGAGCAACATGGTAAACTTAGGTTTCCGGTTGCTCTTTTTTATTGGTTGTGCTTGAATATACAGTATATTGTTATCTACACTCTGCTTGGGAGGAGAGTGCAGGTTACTCTTTTGTGCCGGGGCCTAAGCCGATCAGTGATTTTAGCCAGCCGATCAATGTATATTTCTTGGTAAGATCCTCTATGCCCGCATATCTTTCATCAGGCTTTTCTTTACGCCGGATGTCGGCATGGTCTATTGCCTCCACGCGGCTGATGAGACGTAGGATATATGCGTGTAATTCCGGAGCTTCCGGGGGAGGTGTGAAAGAAAGTTGATCCTTTTGCGGGGGATGCTTGGTGCATCTGGCGGCCTCTGCTTCAGTCATATATTCCCGGCCGGCAATATATAATTCGGCATAAGTCTCGGCATAGGACGGCTCCTGTGAGTGAAACACTCTCCTCATGCTATTGCCCTTGCCGCACGGGCCTACATGGAAAGTCATTCCGGAGAAGTTGCTTGCAATAATCGTATCGTAATATACATTCTCGAATTTGTAATTTATCAGAAGATTGTCACAGTCAGGGTTTCTGGAAATCAGGTTTGAGAGTCCCGGAATTCTTACAGGAGGGGTTTGCGCCGCCATGACATCAATTATAAAGCTTACATTATCATCATTCTTCTGCCATATCATTACCGGGCGATATCTGCCCATTACTGTATCGTTGGCCGATTCTGTATCCCTGAGCTTTGCGGGAAGACTGAAATTGCCGGGGAGTCCAATCCAGTCGGATAGGGAGAAGTGAGTGCTGAAGTAATCGCTCACACTGTCAAGCCCCTCCGAGTCAGTGAACTGGAAATAAGATCTGCTGGCGAGCAAGCGTGGCGCAGTCCATCCGCGTGACTTGCCTCTCTTACTCGTAGGGAGCATGAAATCTATTATCTTTTCTCGGTATAGAAAGATCGTGTCGGTATTGTTGAACAGCGATGAATACTCTCTAAGATAGCCTAAGACATGCAGGTATTTGTGATTCTTCGACTTTACGGTTACTTCTGGCAGCTCGTACGTATGCTGCGGCTGACCGTAGACTGACAGGGCCAGGCAGCCGCACGCAGCCGGCATCAAGCTTAAAGACAGAATAATCAGTCGATGCCATCGCGATTCTTGTGATGTGTCGGATATAGAGATGCGCATAATGCTGTCAGATGATGAGTATAGCTTTATGAAGCAAAATTACTTAAATTTATGATCATTCCAGATAAGAGTAGAGTTAAACATTGTATACGGGAGATGTGTAACAGAGGGTATATTGTTAAAGTTTCATATATGGAAGATATGGCGGTTAATATATGTAAAACAGGCCGGGGTGCGTTGAAACTTAAGTTTCACGCACCCCGGATTATTCAGGATTTCAGAGAGCACACTGCTTTCACTCTCACTGCTCCAGATGCCGGCGTAACACAGCATGCAAGTGGGCCTGGAGAGGATCGTCCGGAACTTCTGTCATGACAAGTTGTCGGGCATAAGGGAGATTTCGCAGCAATCGCAGGCACATTACCTCGCCCTCTTCGCGAGTAAGAATCTCGCCCATAAGGCGCTCGGCCATGTCGCGTGGCATTTCTTGGCTGCTGCCATATAGATGCAGAGCCAACAGGCGCGACTCCCTCACGGTCTTGTCGGCCCATAGGGCATCGGCAAGATTCTCAAAGGCGTCTTTATCATGCGTCTCGGTGATCTGCCTGGCTATGGCCGAGAGTTGAGGCAGGTTAAGGCCGAAGATTACAGAATAGCAATTCATGCCGGCAGAGCGCAACGTGTCGGCTACGATACCATTGCGATATGCCATGAATAGCTTTTTAATCTCCTGTATGCTCATGATCATTTGATGAGAGTGGAATAATCCCTGGAAAGGCGAAGCATCTGCTCCACGAAGTTTTCAGGATAAGAAATGGTCACGTCGATTATCTCTCCGGAGGGGGAGAAGCTGGGTGTGAACACGGGGTTGATGAATCCGCGATAGGGAGGAATGTCCAGCTTTGCAAAACGCTGGAGCACTTCTTTGTGGAGCTTGGGATCAACCTTCACGCCATAGTCCTGCACGAGCTTGGCTCCGGCTTTGTAGTCACCCTCGCTCTTTATGCGCTGCACCTCGGCCAGCAGCTTGCCGAAGAGGTCGCGGAGCTTGCGGTAATTGTTGATCTTTACATATGTCTTGCCGTTCTTCTTGACGAGTTCTACTACCTTATCCTTCTTGCCATGCTCAAGCACCCATTTTGCCACGAGCTGGCGATTGCGCATATGGGCTTCCTCTACGTCGCAGCCGGGTTCGATGCGGTTGAGCTGCGTCATGAGGCCATTGAGCATATACTTATAGTATTCGGCCTGATAGGCATCGGGGTTGTCGAGAATTCCGAGTTCAAGCAGCTTCGGATCGGCCAGATAGTAGAGGGCGAAGAGGTCGGCGCGAGCCTCCTCGAGAGTGGATCCATGCTCCTTGAGTGCATCCTGATCCACGCCGGGGAGCAGCTGTCCGGAAGCATGACCGAGACACTCGTGGAGATCGGTGTGAAGCATGTCGGTGAGATACAGGTATTTGTCCATCATAGTGCGGGTGGGCGCATCGATCACGAATTCCTCGTTGAATCCATTGCCGCGAGAGGCCATGGCATAGGCTTCGGTTATGTTCTCGATGGTGACCGACTTGGAGCCATGGGCGGCGCGAATCCAGTTGGCGTTAGGAAGATTGATGCCTATGGCGGTGGAGGGGAAAGCATCGCCGCCAAGCATTGCGGCATTGATGGCCTTGGCGCTCACGCCTTTCACATGAGGCTTGCGGAAGCGTGCGTCGACAGGGCTGTTGTCTTCAAACCACTGTGCGGAGTTGCTTATGGTCTCGGTGCGCTGCGAGGAGGGGAGATTCTTGAAGTTGACATATGATTCCCAAGAGGCTGACATGCCGAGAGGATCACCGTAGCTCTCTATGAAGCCATTCACGAAATCCACCTGCGAGGCTGTGTCCTCGGCCCATGCGATGGAATACTCATCGAAGAGGCGCAGGTCGCCTGTGATGTAGTAGTCGATAAGGGTGGAGATATAATTCTTCTGTGCGTCATTTTCCGCATATTCGCGGGCCTTTGAGAGGTAATATATGATTTTTGCTATGGCCGGGCCATACAGGCCGTTGAGCTGATAGTGGTCTTCTCTCAGTGAGCCGTCGGCATTACGATCCATGCGCACGTTCAGTCCATAGGAGATGGGGGTGGGATCATTGGGATCCTTTATCTTGGCATAATAAGCTTCCACCTCGGCCTGAGTGATGCCCGGTGCGTAGAAGTTGCCTGCCGATCCGGCCACAACATCCTGCGAGCTGTCCTGGCACACACGTTTTGCAGCGATGGACGGATTGAATATTATCTCGATAAGTTCGGCATAGTTGGCGGGCACAGAGCCTGCGGGCTGGGCTGCGGCCTGAGTCTCAAGGAAAGAGCGAGAGAACTTGGGGGAGAATTTATCGGTAGAGTAGTGGTGATGTATTCCGTTGGCAAACCATACCTGCTTCATGTAAGTCTCGAACTCCTTCCAGTCCTTGGAATTGCGGTCACCCTTATAATTGGTGTAGACTGCCTCGAGCATTTTGCGGATAGGCAGGTTATAGGCACAGTTCTGATCCCAGATGATGTCGCGGCCCATCTGGGCTGCCTCACCGAGATAATACACCATTGCCTTCTGCCTTGGGGTGAGGTCAGAGAATCCGGGTACTTCGTAGCGGAGTACTTCGATGTCGGCAAAGCGGTCTACGTTATAGTTGAAGTCGGGATCTTCGGCCGCCTGCGTGTTGAAGGCCATGAGCGCGCCCAGGGCCAGGGAGGGGATGAATTTGTTCATTGATAAAGATTTATTGGATAATAGATTAGAGTAGTCATGATTATTCCACCTGAAGGACGAGCCCTTTCAGATATTCGCCCTCGGGATGGTATATGCTCACAGGATGGTCGGGGCCTTGTGTGAGCTGATGCAATATGCGCACCTTGCGGCCGCTCTGGGCTGCAGCAGTGAAGACTGCCGCGCGGAAAGCATCCTTGCTTACCACCTGTGAGCAGGAGAAGGTAAAGAGAATGCCGCCGGGGCGTATTTTATCGAATGCACGGGCGTTCAGCTTGCGATAGCCGAGGAGCCCGTTCTTCAGGGCGCCGCGGTGCTTGGCAAACGCCGGGGGATCAAGCACAATCAGGTCGAATGCTCCGTCTTGCATATCGGCAAGATACTTGAATGCATCCTCGGCAATGGCTGAGTGGCGACTGTCATCGTGAAAATTAAGCTCCACATTGGCTCGGGTGAGGGCAATAGCTTTGGCCGATGAGTCGACTGAGACCACGCGTTTTGCTCCTCCGCGCATCGCATATACAGAGAAACCGCCGGTGTAGCAGAACATGTTCAGCACCTCGCGGCCATGCGCATAGCGCTCCAGCAGGGCACGGTTCTCGCGCTGGTCGAGAAAGAAGCCGGTCTTCTGTCCGCGCAGCCAGTCGATATTGAATAGGAGGCCGTTTTCCACTGCCAGCGCTTCACTTTCATTGCCCAGCAGATAGCCGTTGACCGGGTCGAGACCTGCCTTGAAAGGCAGGGTGGTGTCGCTTTTGTAGTAGACAGCGCCTATGCCCGGGAGCTCTGTGAGAGCCTGCGCTATGGCGGCGCGCTCCATGTGCATCCCCACCGAGTGGGCCTGCATCACAGCCGTGGAGCCATAGAGATCCACTACGAGCCCCGGCAGGAAATCACCTTCACCGTGCACCAGACGCACGCAATCATTGTCGGCTCTAAGCAGGCCGAGAGCCTTGCGCATGTCATAGGCCTGCTGCAGGCGTTCCGTGAAGAACTCCGGATGGAGTGCAGATGCACCGAAGTCCAGCATGCGCACCGCTATGGAGCCCACTTGCCAGTGCCCCACGCCGAGGGTCTCTCCTGTGGATGAGATCACTCTCACAAGGCGTCCCTCTTCAAGCTCATCGGGCATAGAGGCCACGGCTCCGGAGAATACCCATGGATGAAATCTCAGAAGGGATTCCTCTTTGCCGCGTTTCAGGCGTATTTCAGGTAAATCAATGGAAGTATTCATATTGTTGTGATTAATCGAAGAAGAAACGGATTATATCCATGCCGTTGGCATATAAGAGAAGCGCGATAAGCAGGAACATTCCGGTGATCTGTGCCCTTTCCAGGAATTTGTCACTTGGCTTGCGACGGAATATCACTTCGTAAAGAAGGAAGAATACGTGGCCGCCGTCGAGCGCAGGTATAGGCAGAATATTCATAAAGGCAAGGGCTACCGAGAGAAAGGCTGCAATATTCCAGAAGGCAAACCAGTTCCAGGACTCCGGGAACATATTTCCTATAGCGCCGAATCCGCCTACACTTTTGGCCCCCTCTTTGGTGAAGACATATTTTAGCGAGATTACATAGTCTTTCATCTTGCCTGCTCCCTTGCTTATGCCGAGAGGAATAGACTCAAAGAAGCCATATCTCACAGTCTTGACATCGAAGAGCTTGCGTACGTCATTCTCAAGCTGGAAGCCTATCTTGGAATTTTCATCAAGAAGCAGGGGCAGCGAGAGTGTGTCGGGGCAGGCTGATTTCTGATTCCTGCGCACGATGCCGAGAGTTATCGTCTCATTGGGATGGCCGGAGAGCATGGGGAGAAATTCCTGAGCGCCACGAAATGCCTTGCCGTTTATGGATATGAGCTCATCGCCCACAAGAAGCCCAGCCTTGCGGGTGCGTTCGCTGGCTATGGAGTGGACTACTACCGGCATGTCGAGACTTATGAATGTTATGCCTCGCTTGTCGCTCTCGGCATCCTTGTCAAGCTTAAGAAGGAAATCGGAGGGAAGATTCAGAGACACTGTGTCAGTCCCGGCACGCAGGACTTTGACAGTCCCGGCTGTGCCAAGAGCATACAGGTCATCGAAAGACTGCACCTGCTTGCCGTCGGCCGACAAGGGCACATCTCCATCCCTGAAGCCATATTTCTGAGCCGTCTCAGAGTATTTGAGCAGGCCCTTGGAGTCATTGAAAGCCACGTAGTCATCGCCCCACCACCAAGTGATGCCGGCATATATGAGTATGGCCAGTAAGAAATTGAAGAGCACACCGCCTATCATGATGAGAAGGCGCTGCCATGCGGGCTTGGAACGGAATTCCCAGGGCTGGGCCGGTTGCTTCATCTGCTCGGTATCCATGCTTTCATCAATCATGCCGGCAATCTTGCAGTAGCCTCCGAGCGGCAGCCAGCCTACGCCGTATTCTGTGTCGCTCCAGAACCCCCGTTTCTCTTCGGCAGAGACTTTATCGCTATCCTTGAGCTTGTGGGTCTTTCCAAGCACACCTATGTATTTGCGGTGTTTCCATTTGAACAGAGATGTCCAGGGGTTGAAGAAGATGTAGAATTTCTCCACACGCACTCCGAAGATGCGGGCGAAGATAAAGTGGCCGAACTCGTGGATTATAACCAGGATGGCGAAGGCCAGGATGAGCTGTGCGGCCTTGATGAGAAATGTCTCCAAAATCAGTGAATGTTACGTAGGTTAAAATTGTAATGAGGAGAGGAGAGCCGAAGCCTTGGCACGCGCTTCTGCATTGACGGCTATAAGTGTCTCGTAATCAGGCTTTGCAGTGATCGGGATAGCATCAAGTGTCGCGGCCACGAGCCCGGGCATTCCGGCGAATTGTATGCGCTTCTCAAGGAGGGCTGCCACTGCGATTTCGTTGGCGGCATTGAGTATGCAGGGTGCGGTGCCTCCGGCATCAATGGCTTCGAAAGCCATGCGCAGCAGGGGGAATTTTTCCATGTCCGGTGCCTCAAAAGTGAGTTTGCCATACTGCTTCAGTTGCAAATATGGCTGAGTCGAGGGAAGGCGTTGCGGATATCCGAGTGCGTAGCGTATGGGCAAGTGCATGTCCGGCACGCCGAGCTGTGCCTTTATGGAGCCGTCTTTGAACTGCACCATGCTGTGTACGATGCTCTGCGGATGGACTACGACCTCTATCTGTCCGGAAGGGCATCCGAAGAGCCAGTGGGCCTCGATCATCTCGAACCCCTTGTTCATCATTGAAGCCGAATCTATGGTCACTTTGGCCCCCATGCTCCAGTTGGGATGGCGCAGGGCATCCTCCACCGTCACTTCATTAAGCTGTTCCTTGGAGAGAGTGCGGAAAGGCCCGCCGCTCGCAGTCAGAATTATTTTATGAGCCAGACGCGAGTCCTCTCCCTCAAGGCATTGGAATATGGCTGAGTGCTCACTGTCCACAGGGATTATGTGTGATCGGCTTTCGCGCAGCTTCCTCTCTATGAGCTCGCCGCCCACAACGAGTGTTTCCTTATTGGCCAGAGCGATAAGTTTATCATGGTCGATGGCTCTCAATGTGGGAGCGAGTCCGCTGTAACCTACCATGGCAGTGACTACAGTGTCGATATCCTCACGAGTCACACATCGCTCTATGGCTTCCGGGCCGGAAGCCACTTCTATAGGCAAGTCCCGGAGCAATGCGCGCAGCCGAGATTCAAGTTCAGGCTGTGCGATAACCACCATATGAGGCCTGAACTTTCGGGCTTGTGCCGCCAAGGCATCAACCTGAGTGCGGGCCGTGAGCACGGTCGCTTCGAAGAGATCAGGGTATTCGGCTATTATGTCGAGAGTCTGGGTGCCTATTGAGCCTGTGCTGCCCAGAATCGCTATTTTACGTTTCTCTGTATTCATTATACGCATTATATATAATGTGAGTCATCGTCCTCTCGGGTTCTCGATTGACTGTGTGGGCATTTCAGAAGATGGACGGGCCACATAGTCGGCAGGGATGAGCGGTGTGCCGTCGCGCCACATCTCTATGCCTATGGTCTTGCCTTGCGGCCGAGGCTCTGACATGGCTTGTCCCGACAGCACATGTGCGCCTTTGTCCACCAGTGGTCTGCCCAGGGAGCTGTATCGGGATACGAATCCCTGCTCATGCTGCACCATGATTGAAAAAGTTCTTGATGCGGGGTCGTATGCCCGGTCTATGACGCGACCGTCGGCTATCGCTCTCACTCCGCTTGTCTTGGGCACAATGAGCTGAAGCATAGGCAGCGAGCGGCTTTGTTCAAGCACAATGCCGTCGGGCACAGGATGCGCCCATAGCATTCCTTCGGCAGCAAGAGGAGACAGGACTTTGAGATTATACTTCTCGCTTTCTTCCATCATGGCCACAAATTTTCGCTCTCTTGCAGAGCTGCTTATGAGAGAATCGATAGACATGTGAGGCTGTCGCTTGCCTGAAGCTGCCACAGAGTCATTGGAAGTGCGGTCAGTGTCAAGGAGAGTGGAGAGATTGTCCATGAAAGCCTGATTGGCGTGGATGGCAGTCTGCAATGAGTCAATGCGCATGAGCACTTGTAGCGAGGAGGCTCGCTCGGCTCCTGTCATGTAGCCCGGTATCTGCCGCTTTATAGGGGTGAAACCTACTATGAGTACACCGGTACCTGCGCATAGGCATATGACGGCAACAATTGCGAGGGCCAGCCGCACACGGCTTGCTCTCACGCTCCACACCCGCTCAAGGCGAGAATCATCCACCAGCTCAATACGGTAGCGCGGGCGCGCCCCGCGAAGCTTGACCCGGGGGGGCTTCTTTTCCTTACTTTTCATATTTGAGACCGAGCGCGAAATTACGAAATTTTCTGCGATTTTGCAACAAATTAATTTTTTAGCAAAAAATCAATGAACTATTTAGCCGTACTCATGTTTTACTAATAAACGTGAAATTAACTCAAGTATAAACTAAATAAACTTAATTATGAAGATCGCACATTTTTACATCGGAACAGCACTTTGTGCGGCGGCTATATGCTCGGCTCCGGCAAATGCCCAGGAAGCTGAATATGTTGAGGAAACTGTAGCAGTCACTGAATATTCCTGTGATAATACCGATCACTATTTCTCTAACTGGCGCAACAACTGGTTTATCCAGCTCGGCGCCGGAATCAATCAGCCCTTCGTAGAGCGTGGATTAGGCGTGGACGCCGACATCAAGAGTGTGGACAGGCAGCGCATGACGGTGGCCTATAATGTGGGCTTCGGCCGCTGGATGAGTCCTTATCTCGGATTCCGCATCAATGCTATAGGCGGATGTCTGCATTGGGATAACCCCACATCTCTGTCGCCCCGCAACGGATGGTCGAAGGGCAGGCATGTAAATGTCAATTTCGAACTCATGTGGGATATGTTCAATTCTCTTGGCGGAGTAGATTCCGATCGTGTCTTCTCCATCATCCCGTTTGCAGGTCTTGGCGGCGACTATATGTGGAAAGTGCGTGGCGCCGGTACCAATGTATATGGGGATGAAGGACTGAAGGATAATAGCTGGACTTTGCCCGTTACGGCAGGCATACAGTTCCGTCTGCGTCTATGCAAATATGTCGACTTCTTTGCTGAAGCGCGAGCCACGTTCTATGGCGACAACTGGAATCTGTGCTCTTACGGAGACCCGGTTGATGTGAATGTAGCATGTCTTGGCGGTTTCAATATCAATATAGGCGGCCGCGGCTGGAATACGTTTAATGAATGCAACTATGTGAGTCAGCTTGCCGACATGAACAATCAGGTGAACAGCCTGAGGGCCGAGTTGCTTGAATCCCGCCAGGCGCTTGCAGCGGCTGAAGCGCAGCTGCCCTGTCCTGAAGTGCAGACTATTCAGAAGGATTGCGTGAACGCTCCTCTGATGACTACAGTGAGGTTTGCCATCAATAGCTCTACAATAGCGCCTGTTGAAGAAGTGAATGTATACAATATGGCAGAATGGCTCAAGGCTAATCCTGAAGAGAAGGTGACCATAGTAGGCTATGCCGATCGCGACACCGGTACTCCGGAATATAACATGCAGCTTTCTGAGCGCAGAGCAAATGCAGTGGCAGACGCACTTGTGAATAACTATGGCATAGACCGCAGCCGTCTTACCATACGCTTCGATGGCTCGGACTCCCAGCCCTATGCTACTAATGACTGGAACCGCATTGTAATCTTCACTCAGAAGTAACACAACCTATTATAGGCTTAACCTAACCTCTATAGCGAGGGGACTGCGCCAGAGTAAGCGCGGTTCCCTCGCATTTTTTTATAAAGAGACTCATAATTCAAAAAAATATTTGCGGGTATGATTTTTTTTTTATAGCTTTGTGCAGGTCTTTTCTGAATGAGAGGATTAGAGTAACTGACATAATCAACATTAATTTACTACCTATATGTTTAGATCTTCTATGATGATCGCTGCTGTGCTGGGGTCGGCATGTGCGGGTTTCGCACAAGCACCGTTACAGCGCAGTACGAAGCCTACCCGGACTCTGTATCCGTTAGGCAGAGAGTTGCCACCACTGTTCCCCAAGACAGTTGATGCGGATGAGAATATTGCTAAGCTCACTCCGATTTTGTCGGCTCCAAGAGCTGCTGCTCAGCCTTATTCCTTGCCTTTCTTCATGGCACCCACAATGGAGCAGATGCTTAATGAGTGTGTGGTGATTGATGCTAATGGCGATGCCAGAGACGGATATAACGCATGGTCTTTCATGGAATATTTCGGAAATCCGGCATACTGGGCCGACAAACCGGCCGGAGATGCTGATGACTGGCTTATTTTTCCTGCAATAAATATTCCAGATGTCTCTAAGGCGCTTAAGGTGAGCTTGGATGCTCGTGCCACCGGACTGGGCACGACGGAGTCGCTTGAAGTGAGAATAGGCACCGCTCCTGCCATAGAAGCTCTTGACAAGGTGGTCATGTCAGAGCCGGGAGTGCCATATCTTACCAACTACGAGTTTACCAACTATAATTCATTGTTTGCTCTGGATAAGCCGGGGGTATATTATCTGGCAGTGCGATGCACATCCTCGCAATCTTCCGGCTGGCGCATGCTCATCCAGAATCTGAAGCTTGAGCAAGCTACGGATGTGGCGAGTGTGCCCGACGGCTGCACGAATCTCAAGGCTGTGGAGGATTCGAAAGGTGCATTGAAAATGACGGTGTCGTTCACGATGCCTACTCATACCCTGAATGGTGTTGCCTTGGACCCCGGGACTCCTCTTACAGCAATTATTACTACTCCTGCTGAGACCAAGACAGTGCAGGCTACCTCCGGCCAATATATAGAGGAGATGCTCTCGGCTGTAGATGGCCTCAATGTGGTGAAAGTAGAGGTGGTGAACGCTCAGGGAGACGGATCGCGCAGAGTGACTACAGCGAGATGCGGCATTGATATTCCGTGCACACCTGTAGTGCGCGGCTCTGTCAGCGATGACAATCTTACGTTTACCCTCACTTGGGATCCTGTCACCGAAGGTGTAAACGGAGGTATAATAGATCCAGACGGGGTGACCTATATCGTATATCGTTATATGGATGACGGTTCATGGGCCGTGATGGATAATGACTGCAAGGACTGCACTTACTCAGTAAGTGTGCCTAAGGGTTCTGTGCTTTCATATTGCGATCTCGCTGTAAGCGCTGCTAATGAAAAGGGATTTGTAGAAGAAACACCTATTGTGTCGGCAGTGATAGGAGAGCCTTATCTATTGCCGCTCAAAGAAACGTTTGATGGAGGCCAGGCACACTATGCCGGCATGTCAATAGATGCTATCTCGAGTGAATATCAGGGTCAGTTTGCATTTGGCGATCCCTCGCAGCTGGACGCAATGTTTGGCGGAGGCCCGTCATATGCTCTGTTTGGAGTGAGCCCTCTTGAAGAAGGCACACGTGGACATGTGGCTCTTCCCAAGGTCACAACAAAGGGCAAGAAAGACATTCAGCTGACTCTTCCGATGTTTGTATATGAGGACGGCCCCGAGATAGAGGTGTATGCGGAGACCAATTCAGGAGAACGATATACATTGGGCACCGTGGATCAGAGCAAGAATACGGGTTGGACTGACTTGATATACAATTTGCCTGTCGAGTTATATGACCAGTCATGCGTCGGTGTGAATATCGACATTAGATATAGAAACAATTATTCCGGCTTCATGCTTGGCGGTTACAGCCTTGTAGAGGGTCAGGCGGGAGATATGGCTATGACCAACTTGCAGGTCGAGCCAAAAGTGCTTGAAATAGGCAAAAAGGCAACAGTCACTGCGATTGTAAGGAATAGCGGACTGTATGCCGAGAAAGCTCCCGAAGTAGTGGGAACGGTAAATCTTCCCGGCGCCAAGATGCCGATACAGCTTGTGTTTACTCCGGCTGATCCTGATGCCAATATAGAGGTGGGAGCGACCATGTCTTATACATCGGAGTTTACGCTTAACACGGCCGATTATGCCGATAAATACGTAACGATCTCAGCGAATATCGCAACTCCTGACTCCAATGAGCAGAATGACCGGATGAACCTGGATGTCACAGTGGCGGGCGTGGCTTCTCCCTTGATTACGGATCTTTCCGCTGCGTATGTAGAGGAAGATGGCTCAATAGCACTTTCCTGGACTAACCCGGTGAGCGATGAAACCCTCGACACGTTTGAGAACTATGAGTCATTTATCTATGACAGTCATATCGGCCCATGGCTCAATCTTGACTTTGATATGGCAGTGCCTTATACACTGGCTGAGGTTGAGGGCATAATCGTTCCCGATGACACGGAGCCGAAGGCATTCCAGGTGATAAGTGCCTCCGAGTCAAATCTTGCGTCTTATGGCATGTATGGCTACAACGGTTCCGACAAGATGCTCATGGCATTCTCTCCCGTAGATGCCACCGCCGATGACTGGTTGATTTCCCCTCGCATAAAAGGTGGTTTCGAAATTTCATTTATGTGGAGTATACTCTCATCCGAATTTACCGAGACCATAGAGGTGCTTTATTCCACTACTGCCAATGATGTGGATTCGTTCAAAGGAGTAGCCGCCAGATTGACCAAGAGCACGACAGACTGGGAGGAAGCTACGGTGCAAATTCCGAATGATGCCCGCTATTTCGCGATCCATTACGTGTCGCACGACTGTTTCGGCATTATGATCGATGATTTCCTCTACTATCCCTCTACTCCGGAATATGCCCTGCACAGCTATTCCGTGCTTCGTGACAATGAGAAGGTGGCCACTCTTCCTGCGGATGCTACTTCATATATAGATAATGACGTAGAGCAAGATGCGGAATATACTTATCATGTGTTGCCTACATTTATTCATAATGGAATGGAAGAGGAAGGTGTTCTTTCGAATGCCGTAGTGCTCAAGGCTGCCGGCATAGAAGATGTGAAGGCATCTCCAGCCGGCATCTATGGCACGACAGGAGCAATTGTCATCAAGGGGCATGAGGGAGAGACTCTGTATCTCTATAATGCCCAGGGCCAGAAGCTTCGTGCGATTATCCCTGCAGGGCCTCTGCATGTGGAGCGAGTGGATGCCGGACTCTATATTATAGCCGGATCCAAGGTAATTGTGAAATAATAAGCACAATTATTCATAATATAAGGGAGGCTGCCCCGCTATTCGGCGAGGCGGTCTCTTTTTGTGAAATATTGCCATGAAAGTTATATGGTTTGGCTGAGCGTATTTGTTGGTGTGAAGGATTTTTTGTAACTTTGCGGCAGTTTTGCGCTTTAGGCGTGGGACTTCGCATAAGTGTGATGGGAAATTTGTTGCCCGAGGCCGGGGGGCTTCCTCATGGATGTCCGGCTCAAGGGTGCGATTCTTACACTGACGCAACAACTTATTTTTAGTAACACTTCTCAATCCTGTTTCAAGAATGAAGAAATTTCAGCTCAGTGCCGCTCCTCGTACGGAAGGCGGCAAGAAGGCAGCCAAGGCTCTGCGTGCAGCCGGCTCTATTCCCGCTGTGATCAATGGCGGCAAGCTCGTAGAACTCCCCTATGAAGGCGCTCTCGCCGAGGGAGAGAAAGTTGTGGAGATCGACTCCAAGCGTGGCATCATCGCTGCAGATATCGCAGTGAAGAATGAGGATGTGCGCAAGCTCATCTATACTCCCGACATTTTTGAGATCGAGCTTGATGTGAATGGCAAGAAGCGCACTGTAGTAATGAAGGAGATACAGTTTCAGCCCGTCAAGGATACAGTGCTTCATATCGACTTCCTGGAGGTTACTCCCGGCAAGCCCATCGTAATGGAAGTGCCTGTGCAGATCGAGGGCCATGCCGAAGGTGTGAAAGCCGGTGGTAAGCTCACACTCTCCATGCGTAAGCTTCGCGTGAAAGCACTCGTGGATCAGATACCGGAGCGCCTTGTGGTAAATGTGGATTCTCTCGGTCTCGGCAAGAGCCTCGCCGTGGGTGATCTTCACTATGAGGGTCTGGAGCTGATGAATGCCAAGAACGCTGTGGTGTGTGCCGTGCAGCTCACTCGTGCAGCTCGTGGTGCCGCCGCCAAGGCTTAATCAGTATTCCCCGTTATTATCAAGGAGCGAGAGTAGCCGTTGCGGCCGCTTCGCTCCTTGCTTTCATATGATTGCAATTACTGACATATCTCAATAATCAAGTCATGAAATATCTTATAGTTGGTCTGGGCAATCCGGGAGGAGAGTATGCCGGCACCCGCCATAACATCGGTTTTATGGTGGCCGATAAGCTTGCAGCCGATGCCGGGGCTGTCTTTGAGAGTTGCCGTTATGGCGATATGTGCCGGTTCAGATTGAAGAATAAGCAGCTGATGGTGTTGAAGCCGTCGACGTTTATGAATCTCAGCGGAGTGGCAGTGCGCTACTGGATGAACAAGGAGAAGTTGCCGCTTGATCATCTACTGGTAGTGGTGGATGACCTTGCACTTCCGTTTGGTGCTATAAGGCTCCGCGGTTCCGGCTCGGATGCAGGGCATAACGGGCTTAAGAATATTGCCTTGGAGTTGGGTAATACCAACTATTCCAGGTTGCGTTTCGGGATAGGCAGTGATTTCCCTAAAGGTGGTCAGGTGGATTATGTGCTATCCTGTTTTGCAGATGCTGAGAGAGAGCTCATGCCTCAGCGCCTGGAGGTGGCAGCCGATGCCGTCAAGGGATTTTGCCTGAGCGGATTGTCGTGGGCGATGAATCATTTTAATAATAAGTAGTAGAGTAAAGAGTGTTTGTTTTATGCCTAAGACGGAAGAACGAGTAGATAAGTGGCTATGGGAGATGCGAGTGTTCAAGACCCGGACACAGGCCACGGATGCCTGTAAGAATTCACGAGTGACAATAGGCGGCGCGCAGGCTAAGGCTTCGCGAATGGTGAAGCCCGGTGATGAAGTGAGTGTGCGAAAGCCCCCCATTACTTATACCTTCAGAGTCAAGGGAATTCCCGGAGGAAGACTTGGTGCGCGTCTTGTGCCTGAGTATCTTGAGAACATCACGTCGGCCGATCAGTATGAGCTACTTGAAATGACTCGGATATCCGGTTTTGTAGATCGCCGCAAGGGTCTGGGGCGCCCCACAAAGCGAGATGCCAGAGAAATGGCATCGTTTAAGGAGACATCTTTTACGGCCGATGATTTCTTCCTGGATTGGGAGGATGAAGAGGAGGAGGATTAGGAGAGGAATTGAATTCAAACACTCTTCAGTGATTCTTCTAATAGTCGGAGTGACGGTTGCATAATTCGCGGTAGTCGCAGTATTTGCATTTGGAGGCGTCTGAGGTCTGTTCAAACGGAGTCTTGGTGTCGAGCAATTCTTCGATTATTTCCATTAGAATTCGCTCAAATTCTGCAAGATATGGGAGATGAGAGTATACAGGCGTGCCGGAACATTCTACAGTCGTCTTGAAGTCGGTGGCTTCCAGTCGGCGGGTAGGGTATAGAGCAAGGGCCATAGGAGATTTTTCCTTGTTTCGGATTCCGAGAAGCAACGAATAGAGCATGAGTTGAAAAATGCCTTTTGTGTTTTTCCCCTGTGGAGCGTGGAATAATTCAGATATCGAGGAGAACGCGAGAGAATCGGAGCCGGTCTTATAGTCGACTATACGTAGCCTTATACCATCGGGTGTGCATACTTGGTCGAGGCGGTCGATAATGAAAGTCATGTTGACTGAGCGCCCGGATTGTAATGGCATCGACATGTCTATTTTGTGCTCATTGTCGATGTATGTGAAAGGAGCAATCGCTAAGTCGGCGGTAAGGCACCATTTTACGTATGTAGTTATTACCTCGGCCATTATTGCGGCATCGCCTTGAAGATTGGGGGTGTTGTTGGCAGCCGGATACTTCTTGCGCACATTGCCTTCCACAATGTCGGTTATGAAGCTGGGATGATGTAGCCAGGACGTTATTATTTGTTTTGTAATACGGCGTTTCGGCGGGTCGGCGTCTTTGGGCATTCCGGGTGGGATCAAGGAGTCGTAGATGTGCTGCATTGAGTCATGGAGTATTGTGCCCTGTGTGGCTGCGTCCATGTATTCTTCCGGTTCTTTTACCGGTTTTTTACGCAGGATGTGAGAGATGTAGAAGCGGAACGGGCAATCCAGATAATCCTTGAGATTTGATGCGGATAGGTTGCGTCCTGACCCCGGGGTGAGAAACGGCAATATGTCTTCTTCGTGTTTGGGCACGCTGAATGATGGATAGGGAGATGACGCTATGCCGAAGCGCGCGGAACGCCAACGCAGTCTCGGCGCCTCTCCAAACAGATATTTCAGTTGCAGGAGATAGCGGGATGGGTCGCCGCTTTTCAGGCCTCCTTGTGAGGCATCGTAGAGCATGTGCACCTCTTTGGCCCGGGCTATAAGGCGGTAGAAATGGTAGGCATATGCCTGCTCCTTGATTGTAGAGGTGGGGAGCATCCATGCTCTCCTGATTGTATCGGGGATGAAAGTGTGGACTCTCATGCGTGGGGGGAAGACGCGCTCATTCATAGAGGGGATTATGAGATAGTCGAAGTCGAGAGAGCGAGTCTCGAGCATGCCCATTATCTGCACTCCTGTGAGTGGCTGGCCCTGAAGGTGCACGGTGTGTGTGCGCAGCATGCGGTCGAGCAAAAAGAGGGATGTGCGCCATTTCATGTCTTTAGGGGCATGGCGCTCGGCGAGAGTCTCAAAGGAGTTTAGAGTGTCAAGGTATGCAAGGAGGTGTGTTATCTCAAGTGGAGGCGAGAGCCGTTTCTCGGATATGTTTTTGATGGCTTGGCGCAGTGTGAGCATAAGGCAGTCTCTGATCCAGGAGCAGGCGGTGTGGAAGTCATCATCCCCGGTCAAAGATTTCATGATTGTAGAGATGATGGGTTCGGCTTTGGCCCGTGCGTCAGGGTCGATGGCTTCGATGAGTGTGGCCGGAGAGATATAGAACAGATGCCTGGATAGAATCACTCCTTGCAAGGCTTCAGCCTGAGGCACGCCAAGAAGCATCTGCATGAACGGATGGGAGAGTAGTGCTCTCACCTCTTTGTGATGAAAGAGGGTGCCCCCAGTGGCGGGGTCGCGGCGAGTGACTTGCTGCAAGCGCCGCAATAGCATCACGAAGGAGGCTGGAGAGGTCATGTGCATGGGATAGCCCATGGTGATGTTCACGCTGGAGGCTATGTCGGAGGGTAGCGCATAATAGATGGGGAAGAGGAGATTTTCATCGGGTAATACTACGGCTATGCGTGCAGGATCGGCATAGTCTTTGCCTTCGGTATGAATAATGTTGTCAAGAAGCATTCCCGATACTTTGGCCTGTGCCGTGGCTCCCGGGCATGCCACAACGTCAAGCAGGGGAGGGAATGTGAGGGAATCAGTGTAGCTTTCCATACCTGGAATGGAGCAAGGGAAACGCTCCATATTCAGATGCTGGAAGCGTCCGGCATCGGTGGGTGCTTCAGATTTGAGTGGAGTGCCGGGCACGTCCCAGAAGAACATGGCTACCGGAGCGCCTGATGAGTGGGGAGGCAAGTCGCGCAGGATAGAGAGGAGCCGCAGTTGAGAGGCGGAGAGCATGTCGAGGCCTACTATTACTATATGTCTGGCCGGAAGGGAGCCGATACCGTTGCGCTCCAAGGAGTCGCATGCTTTGAGGCATAAATTGCCCTGATAAGTGAATTCTTCTGAGTCAAGCGCTTCAATGAATGCGTGGTAGAGGGGAGAGAGCAATTCCCATAGCTCAAGGTAACGTTGCTGAGTGTCGCTGCCGCTTTGGAAGTGCATCCACATTTTTGAGGTGTCGGTGTCAAGACGGTGCACACCGAAATATTTGGCTATGACGTTGCGCTGTTCATTGTTGAGATAATCTGTGGAGATTTCGTTGTGAATGGCGATATTTCGGAAAATGTCATCGGCTTTCACGCCGTGTAGGTCAATCTCGTTGAAGTCGGATAAGATGGTGTCGGCCCATGATCGGAATTTTTCGAAATCAGTATTCTTAGCGGAGACAGTCTTCCAAGCCTTGAAGAGAGTGAAAATGAGTTCCAGGGCCGATCCTGTGCGTTTGCCTGCAAGTTTTTCAGTGAATTCGGCCAGAGTCATCATCATTGGGCGCTCTCGTCGCATAGCCTGGCGTCCGGCACGTATGCGTATGATTTCAGACAGGTATTTATTTAGAAACAGCGTGGCGCGCTTGCCGGGGAGCACGAAGCAGAAATCGTGAAGGTCGGATCCATAGAGAGATACAATCTCCATCGCTACGCTACGCAGGAAAGGAATCATGGGAGCAGAAGAATTCATACACGAAATTACAAAAAATTTGGTGAATATCATTTGCGGGCGCGGAGAAAAATGATTAAATTTGCGTGTTAAAGATGAAATTCGCAGAAATTCCGGTACATACCGCGGTCAAGACACATCTGCTGCGCATGGTGCGTGGCGGCAAGTTGCCCCATGCCTTGCTCATTTCAGGCCCGGAGGGATCCGGCAAGCTGTCGTTGGCGCGGGCGCTTGCCCAGTACATGCAGTGTGCCTGTCCGGGCGAAACTGACAGTTGCGGAGAGTGTCCGTCATGTAAGCAGCATCGTAGTCTCAATCATGCTGACATGCACTATGTCTTTCCAGTGATAAAGAAAAAGAGCGAGCATCTGCTGGTGAGTGATGATTACCTGGCGGAGTGGCGTGAGTTTCTGCATGGCCGGGTGTTTTCTTCCTGGCAGGGTTGGCTTGACACTCTGGATGCCGGGAATTCCCGTCCGGCAATATATGTGGAGGAAGCCGCGTCGATCTTGCATACGGCGGGCATGAGCGCTTATACATCTCCTGTGAAGGTGGTGCTTATATGGCTGCCTGAGAAGATTAGTGTGGAAGCTGCCAATAAGCTTCTTAAAATCATAGAGGAGCCTTGGGAGGATACACGCTTTATACTGGTGAGTAATGATGCAAGTGCGATTCTGCCTACTATATTCTCACGCACGCAGCGGGTGAATGTGCCGAGGCTTTCGGATGCAGAAGTGGTTTCGCTTCTTGCCGGCAGTTACGCAGTGGATCATGGCGAGGCTACCGCGATTGCGCGTATGGCGAGAGGGAATGCGTGTGCTGCCATAGCGGCTTTGGATACAAGGGGGGAGGCAGGAGAGTTTGCCTCGCTGTTTCGCGATGCCATGCGCAAGGCTTACCTGAAAGATGTGAGAGCTCTGCGTGAGCTTGGCGACAGGATGGCGGCTATGGGACGAGAGAAGAACTGCCGTATGCTGGAGTATTTCACCTCGCAGGTGCGCGAGAATTTCATTTATAATCTGCATCAGCCTCAGTTGAGCTTTCTCTCGGCGGATGAGGCTCAGTTTTCAGCTCGTTTTTCTCCGTTTGTCAATACGGCTAATGTGGAAGGCATACTTGCTGATTTCGATGCGGCGCACACCGATATAGCGCGCAATGCCAATGCCAAGATAGTGATGTTTGACACATTGCTGCGTCTTATCGTTCATCTCATCAAGAAACCTTAGAATTACTTAGCTTATTAATATATAGTGAAAATGAAACCTACTCTCTTTATTCTTGCTGCAGGAATGGGTTCACGTTATGGTGGACTGAAGCAGCTTGATGGTCTTGGCCCGAATGGCGAGACTATAATGGATTATTCAGTGTATGATGCATTGCGTGCCGGGTTTGGCAAGATTGTCTTTGTGATCCGTAAGGATTTTGAGGCGGATTTTCGTGAGAAGGTGGCAGCCAAATATGAGGGCCATGTCCCGGTAGAGATAGTCTTCCAGGGTATTGATTCTCTTCCGGAAGGATTCACAGTGCCTGAAGGTCGCACTAAGCCTTGGGGCACCGGTCATGCCACGCTCATGGGCAAGGATGTGATTGCTGAGCCTTTCGGCGTGATTAATGCCGATGACTATTATGGCCCTGAAAGCTTTCAGGCATTGGCAGATTTTCTCAAGAAGTCTGAAGGCCATAAGGGTGAATATTGCATGATAGGCTTTAAGATTGAGAATACGCTTAGTGAGAATGGTGGAGTGAGCCGCGGACTATGCGAGGTATCGGAGTCGGGGATGCTGACCGGAGTAAGAGAGTGTCACGGTATACAAATAAAGGATGGCGCTTTGGTGCAGACATTGTCTGACGGCACAGAGGCTCCATTCCCCGCCGGTGCTCCTGTGAGCATGAATATGTGGGGATTTACGCCTGATTTCTTCGATTACTCGCAGGAGGCTTTCATTGCCTTCCTGAGAGAGCATGGGGGTGAACTGAAGAGTGAGTTTTATATTCCTTCTGTAGTGAATGATATGATTCAAGCGGGCACTGCCACACTCAAAGTAATCCCGACACCTTCACGATGGTTTGGCGTGACATATGCCGCCGACCGAGAGGCTACTGTAGAGCGTTTTGCCTCTCTTGCCGGCGAAGGAGTGTATCCATCACCATTATATAAATAATCAATAGTTTATGGCAACTAAGATACTTGTTACCGGTGGTACCGGCTACATAGGCTCGCACACTACAGTGGAGTTGCAGCAGGCCGGATATGAGGTTGTAATTATAGACAATCTGTCGAATTCTTCCATAGATGTGCTTGATGGCATAGAGTCTATCACAGGAATCCGCCCTGCATTTGTGGAAGGAGATGTGTGTGACATAGAGACGCTCCGCAGTCTTTTTCGTGCACATCCGGGCATAAAGGGAATAATCAACTTCGCAGCGTCCAAGGCTGTAGGAGAGAGCGTGGAGAAGCCGCTTCTTTATTATCGCAATAATCTGAATTCGCTCATGAATCTGCTTGAGTGCATGCCGGAATATGGAGTAAGGGGAATAGTCTTCTCATCGTCATGCACTGTATATGGCGAGCCTGACAAGAATCCTATAGATGAGACCGCTCCCATCAAGCCTGCTACCTCTCCCTATGGCAACACAAAGCAGATCTCTGAGGAAATCATCGCGGATTTTATTACTTCCGGTGCTCCTATCAAGAGCATTCTGCTTCGTTATTTCAATCCTGTGGGAGCTCATCCATCAGCTCTCATAGGCGAACTGCCGAATGGTGTGCCTAATAATCTTGTGCCGTATCTCACGCAGACGGCTGCAGGCATTCGTAAGGAACTCACAGTGTTTGGCAATGATTACAACACTCCTGACGGTTCCTGTATCCGCGACTTTATAGATGTGGTGGATCTTGCCAAGGCCCATGTGGCTGCAATGCATCGCATGCTCGATAATGATGATACTGATGCTGTGGAGATCTTCAATCTCGGTACCGGCAGGGGAGTCTCTGTCATGGAGCTGATAGAGGGCTTTGAGCGCTCTACAGGGGTTAAGGTGCCATACAAGATAGGCCCTCGCAGGGCAGGAGACATCGAGCAGATATGGGCTATCCCTGATAAGGCTAACAATGTGCTTGGCTGGAAAGCCGAAGTGCCGGTGGAAGAGACATTGCGTAAAGCCTGGGCATGGCAGTGTCATCTTGCGGAGAGAAAATAATCCTATGTGAAAATATAATTAGTTGCACCCGTCGGACTGATGTTATGCCGGCGGGTGCAGCTTGTTTATTAGCGTCTGTAGGACTTATTGTGCTGACTTGGGGCGAGAACTTGCCATGCCAAAACGGCCAGAACTGCGCCGAAGAGTGGGCCGATTATCATAATCCAGAAGTCGGGCCATGCGCTGGGATCGAATACAGCTGGACCAAAGGAACGCGCTGGATTGACGGAGCAGTTGTCGACAGGAATGCCCACGGTGTTTACAAGACCTAATGCAAGACCTATGGCTATGCCGCCGAATCTTGTGAATGATGTGCGCCGGTCAGTGGCACCGAGCACTGTAAGTACAAAGAAAAATGTGAGCAGAGTTTCGGTGACTAATGCCATCATGGGTGTCGCTCCCGGCTGCAGAACATTGGTCGCCAGGAAGCTTCCGGAGGCTTCGGTGGTGCCGCCGTAGTCATAGCCTATTCCAAGCTTTGTGAGCCAGAAGAGGAATCCGGCTCCGATGGTCGCGCCGATTAACTGCGCAATGATGTAGCCTACGCATTCTTTTGCAGACATGCGCCCTGATAGCCACATAGCGACTGATACGGCTGGGTTTACGTGGCATTCTGATATGCCTCCTATGGCATAGCATAGGCACAATAATACGAGCCCGAAGCAGATACCTATGCCCAGCACGCCTATTGAAGGCCCCGCAAGCACAGCGCTGCCACAGGCTAAAATAACGAGAAACATGGTGCCGATTCCTTCGGCAAACAGCTTTTTCATAGTTTGACAATATTAAGAATAAGTAATGCATTATTAACATTTTGAGCCCGTGTTTAGTTCATACTAATTATGCTTTTCTTATTATGTTGCTGATAAGAAAAAAGGTAAGGAAAATGAGTATGCTTGAGAACATGAAAGCCTGCTCTTATGTTATTTAGTAATAAGTATTGTATGTATAAATGCTCTCAATTACAATCTCCAGATGATCGTTATTGGAGCTATTTATGTAAATAATTATAATCTATATGAATAAGTCTATTGAATATTCAGTTGTTAGAAGTCAGATGATGAAGCTCTGGAAAGAAGTTTTTGGAGATTCTGATGACTATATCGCTCTATTATTTGATCATTATTTTAAGATGAATCGTATTGAATATTATGAGGAGTCAAGACGAATAGTGTCTTCATTATTAAGTATAGATTATATTTTAGGTAATAAATTAAGTATTGTTGACAGTAAGTTAAATACAAGATATCTATGTGGACTCGCTACAGATCAAGATTATCGTGGTCAAGGAATAATGACAAAGCTCATAGATGATGCAATTAAGAGTGCCTATAATGATAATATTGCATTTGTATTCTTGCTTCCCGCTAATGACGGATTAATAAATTATTATCATGATAGATGCTTTGTTTCTATGTCGTATAATAGAAATGAATACTATTTTGATAACTATGATTTTATTAATAGGAATATAGATATAAATAATGGCAGTTGCTACAATATCTTAAATTTAACTGCTTTTATAAAAGAGCGTAATTGTTCGTGTGATTCTGTATTGGATAAATATTATAATGATATTTGTTATTTTATAAATAATTGGAATTATCCTGATCATAAGACTGTATCAATTATTAGAAATCGATATGATATAGATATAATCATCAGAGATAATATAATATCAGAAGGATGTATCTGCATTGCATATGATGAAAATAATAATATGTGTGGTATTGTAATTTCTCAGTGTAATGAATTCAGAGAAGTAAAGGTGCAGATGCTTCTATATATTAATAAAACGATTAAAGTATTATTGCTATCTAAGTTGCAAGAATATTTTGGTGAAGATGTAAGAATTGCTGTGTCAATATCTTCAGAAGAGAAAGATCAGGAAAGAATTTTCGCTCCTTATAGGTTAGTGGATTTGCAATCACATGATGCATCTAAAATTATTTCTCATGAAGAGGTATTTGCATCACGCGCTACTGCAAAAACATTTGCAATGGCTCGGATAATTAAAGTCCATGAGGTTTTAATATTTGCAGCGTATCAGTATCCTCATCGTAAATATTCGATTCTCATAACACAAGATTTTTTACCTGGAAATTGCGGATTTTATGAAGTTGCAGACGGCCAATGCATTTTCACACCGATAGGTGAAATAGCAGAAGATCGACTTAGGTATCTTATAGGGGAGTGCGAGGGTAACTCAAACTTTTATCATCTTTCAGTTCCGGAACTTGCATCTCTCCTATGGAGAAAGCCGGATGATCCTTTACTTGATGATGTCATAAGTATTCCGCGTTTATCCATTGAAGTTTCTCTGTTGCTTGAGTGAGCATTAGATATAAGAATTGCTTTGCAGACATTCTTATACTGACTGCTCTGCTACATATTTTACCGCTTATTCATCTCAAGATTGATTAGATTTTGTAAGTAATCCTTGCTATAAAATCTAATTAATAATTTAGAGATTGATTGAATTTAAATTATTTATCACTGGGAGTTATTTTTGAGTGCTTTCATCAAGCAGAGGAGGAAACTTAGCAGATGCTACTGATGAGGCTTGGCTGGAACTCCCCAAAGTACTGCCGGTATAAACGCGATCATCCCCCCGAGGGAGGGGATGCTTAATTCTGTTTAAATTCCGACATTCTTTTAGTAGGGTAGGGGATGAGTGCGGGCTAATGCGCAGTGCGTTATTCTCTATTTTAGCTTGCTTTAATGGCTCAGTGTTCAGTTTTTATCTATTTTGAGAATAGTTGAAGATATTGGATATGAGTGGGTAACTTGTGTTATATCAGTGAGTTAACGTGTGCAAATTGGTCAGTAAACTCGCTGAGGTTTTATTATGATTTACAAACTGGACATATATTCGCTTTTATGCGATTCTACATCGGTTTATTGGCAAAACATGAAATATTAATTATTACAACTAAACCTTTTTCTGAGTATGATTGTTCTAAATATCGTAGAGGGGATTATTCTTTGTCGTATTTACTGATACTTAATTGCTCTATATGTGTTAGGCCGAAATTATTAGTAATAGCTTTATTGTTCTATTTATCCGGCAATTTCCAGGAAGGAGACAAACAGTTCATTTTAATTACAATTTAGTTTAGTATTTAGAATTATTCATATGTAAACGGTTCATAAACAGGAAACACCACCTCTCAGTTGTAAATTGGAGTGATAATTCATGGGTTTGTAAATATCAATTTCAAATAATCAAATTTACCATATCAAATGTAAATAACCGGGTAATAAAGCTCATTAGCATAAATTAACAATCAGTATAATTATGAGATATACTGATTATTATGACAAAAGATTAATGTATCGGTATAGCGAATTGCGGGTATTGAGAGGATCTGTAACAAGAATCGGGATCTATTAAAATCAAGTGATTGAAATAAAAAGGCATATGAGGTGGTAGTCTGTAATTACTTTAAAATCAGGAACCTCAAGTTTGTAAACAGTAATGATGTGATTTGCGAATTTAAATAGGCGAGTCGGATTTAAAATTTACCTAAATTAATTGTGTGTTTGCGAAATATTGATTACATTTGTACTTCTAAATTTTTAGATTAAGAAGAGCTTATGTCAGAGACCAATGTCGCCATTCGCCTAAAACACTTCATGGAAAGCAAGGAGATAGCCATAACGCAATTTGCAGATATGTGTGGCATCCCGCGTCCTTCGCTGTCTCAATTGCTGCGTGGTCGAAATAAGAAATTAAGTGATGTTATAGTTAAGCAGATACATGATCGCTTTCCCGAGCTTTCAGTGTTATGGCTTATGTTTGGCGAAGGAGAGATGTTGGTGCCTGCGCCGATCAATCCTGCTCTTGTGAGTGAGGCTGAGAAATTCATGGATGAGAATGCAGGTGAGGCCTCAGAGCCTGCTCTCGCGGCCTTAAATGCTGCTACGGCGGCTTCTAACTATGCGGTTTTAAGGGATGTTAGCAACAAAAATAAGCACGTGGCAGAAGAGCCTAATGCAGCAGTAAAGCCGGTTGCGCCACGCAAAGTGCGTTCCATAACAGTCTTCTATGATGACAATAGCTACGAAGTGTTCTATCCGGATAAGAAATAGGCCTGATTATTAAAATTGTAATATGTGTTATGGCTATAGGAAATCTTCAGGCTGTTGCAAGGTCAAAGGGAGTGTTTCTTAGAAGGTGAGAAATTAACTCAGAGCAGCGAATGATGGTGGAGTGTGAAGTCTCTGAAATTCTATTATTGGTGGGGAATAGATCGGAAAGAGTAAGAGATGAAATTCTCAAGCACTTAAATGAGATTGATTTTAAGGCTAACTATGCTGATTTATAATAGTTTGATTCAGTTATTGCAATTGCAAATTTTATTAATGAAATAGGATTCAAATGAGAATTATCTCTTAATTGGGCTTCAATTTACGTTTATTTACGAAGTATACCTCCATGAGATGATGGATTTGCTCTATTACGCTTAAAGGAACGATGGGTGTATATAGATATATGTATTAAGTTTATTCTATGTCTTCAAGTGTGAGTGGGGGCTATGGTATACTAACCTATTAAAGCTCTTCTTGTCATACGCATGTTAACAAATCCTTCTTCTTTGTTGAAGTATGTTGAGAATTCCCGGCTATTACTTTGAGAATCTGTGGGTCTATATGAGAAAAATTTATTATATTTGCATCTTGAAAGATATGCTTACTTGCATCTTTATTGAATCTTGTGCATTTAAGTTGGCAGAATTAATACACACATTAGTCGTTAATATTAATTCTAATATCATGAGGTTCATAAAAATAGGATATGAGCATTTAATATAATAAATACATATATCTATAGTTGGTTGCAGTTAGTAGTTTACACTATAGCAACATATTAATTGTGTGATATCTGATACTATAACTATACTTAAGCCGGCAATGAATTAATATAAGTTTATAGTATCTGCTATATGTATAGATGATAAGTTAGTGTATCTGCTTATAAGTAGAGTTGAAAATAAGTACAATAAGAAAATGAAAACTAATGTTGCCGTATTCTTTGGCGGTCGCTCTGTAGAGCATGAAATTTCTGTGATATCAGCATTGCAGGCAATTAACGCCTTCAATAAAGATAAATATGAAATTACTCCGATATATATTACTAAGCAAGGACGTTGGTTTACCGGTCCCGCTTTGCTTGAAGTGCGCAACTATAAAGATATGAACGCGCTAACGGAGAAGTGCACAGAAGTTTTCATGCGACCTGAGTATGGCGACTTCAATCTATATAAAGCAGAGGTAGGAAGATTCACTAAGCGTAACCCTGTGATGGCAGAACTGCATGTGGCCCTTCCGGTGCTGCATGGCACCAATGGCGAAGATGGAATATTTGAGGGATTGCTTGAAACGATAGGAATACCATTTGCCGGCTGCAACACTTTAGCCAGTGCCAATGGTATGGATAAGATCACCATGAAAATGATACTACGCTCGGAAGGGATTCCGGTAGTGGACTATGTATGGTGTACTGATGGTGAATGGGCTGCAGACAGAGATGCCATTGTAAAACGAGTGGAGGAAAAGCTCGGCTATCCCGTGATTGTAAAGCCTGCTAATCTCGGTTCAAGTGTAGGCATAGGTAAGGCTTCCACCAGAGAAGAACTTATAGAAAAGATAAATGATGCGGAGCGCTTCTCTCATCGAATCATTGTAGAGCACATGGTAGAGCAGCTCAAAGAGATTAACTGTTCTGTGCTTGGAGACGCCGATGATCACCAAAGCAGCGTTTGTGAAGAACCGATCAAGACAGGCGACTTCCTTTCATATGAAGATAAATACATGGGAGGTTCCAAGAGCGCCCAAGGGATGCAGGCAAGCGACAAGCGCATACCTGCACTCCTGCCGGAGGAGGTGAGCGAGCGCATACGTCATATCGCAGGCGAAACGTTCCGAGTGCTGTCATGCCATGGTGTGAGTAGAGTAGATGTAATGATTGATGAAAAAGATGGTAATATTTATGTGAATGAAATCAACACCATACCCGGCTCCCTCTCATTCTATCTCTGGGAGGCATCAGGCATATCTTTCTCTCAACTTATGGACAGACTTGTGGCCTTGGCGCTGAAACGCCGTCGTGCCATAGAGAGGAAGACGTTCACTTATGATTCCAATATCTTTGCCCTGTCAGGAGGAGTAAAAGGAGCCAAGGGAGCGAAAGGCTCTAAATTCTGATAGATAGCACACACATATCCATAATAGCAAATACAGCATAATATAATATATGAAGTTTAAGGAATATAACAGTCAGCTCTCCTTGAGCGAAATCAATAAGCGCATGCTTGAGCTTTGGGATGCCAATCATCTCTTTGAGCGCAGCATGAGTGAGCGCGAAGGATGCCCCTCATTTGTATTTTATGAAGGGCCGCCGAGTGCCAACGGCATGCCCGGTATACATCATGTGATGGCCCGCACGATAAAGGATATTTTCTGCCGATATAAGACCATGAAAGGTTTTCATGTGAAGCGCAAGGCAGGATGGGACACTCATGGTCTCCCCGTAGAGCTTGGAGTGGAAAAGGCTCTTGGCATTACCAAAGAGGATATAGGAAAGAAAATATCCGTAGATGAGTACAACGCCGCATGCCGCCGCGAGGTGATGAAATATACAAAAGAGTGGACCGATCTCACTCATCGCATGGGCTACTGGGTAGATCTGCGCGATCCTTACATCACCTACGACAACCGATATATAGAGAGTGTGTGGTGGCTGCTGCGTCAGCTTTACGACAAGGGCTATCTGTATAAAGGATATACAATTCAGCCATACTCTCCGGCTGCGGGCACAGGGCTTTCCACGCATGAGCTGAATCAGCCGGGATGTTATCGCGACGTCAAAGACACCACATGCACGGCTCTCTTCCGCATTCTCGAGCCATTGGAAGAGATGAAAGGCTGGGGCACCCCTTATTTCTCGGCATGGACTACGACCCCCTGGACTCTTCCTTCCAACACAGCCCTGTGTATAGGCCCTAAAATAAAATATGCGGCAATCCGCACATATAATCCTTACACAGCTGAGCCTGTAACAGTAATAATGGCTGAAGACAGAGTGAGTGCATACTTTAAGAAAGAGGGTGCCGAAGCTCCGCTTGAAGCATATGCCAAGGGCGACAAGGTGCTGCCGTGGCGTCATCATGCCTCATTCACTGCCGACCAGCTTATAGGAATGCGCTATGCTCAGCTCATACCCTGGGTCAAGCCACTTGAAAAGCTCTCATCTCTCTCAGCGCCATTCGTGCGCGAGGCAGCCGAGCGGCATCCTGAGTCAGTCTTCAGCGTGGGTAAAGATAGATTTGTAGAATTATCATCCGAAGCCTTCCGCATTATACCGGGCGATTATGTCACAACCGAAGATGGTACCGGCATTGTGCACATAGCACCCACCTTCGGTGCGGATGACGCCAAAGTAGCCAAAGCCGCAGGCATACCGTCGCTGTTCATGATCAATGCACGTGGAGAGACGCGCCCTATGGTCGACCTGCAGGGAAAATATTATCTGCTTGATGATTGCGATCCTGCATTTATCGAGCGCTGTGTCGACGTTCCATTATACGCATCACACGCCGGCCACTACGTGAAGAATGCCTATGATCCCCGATTCAATAATGACGGACGCTATGATGCGGAAGCTGCCGACAAGGCCGAGGATCTCAACATTGCCATATGCATGGAGCTGAAGATGGAGGGACTGGTGCTCAAGATAGAGAAGCATACGCACAATTATCCGCATTGCTGGCGAACAGACAAGCCCGTGCTATATTATCCTCTCGACTCCTGGTTTATCCGTACCACAGCTTCAAGAGAACGCCTCATGGAGCTGAATGACACCATCAAATGGAAGCCGGCGGCTACCGGCTCAGGCCGTTTTGGCAAATGGCTTGAGAATCTGCAGGACTGGAATCTGTCCCGTTCCCGCTATTGGGGCACTCCCCTGCCTATATGGCGCACAGAAGATGGCACGGAAGAAATATGCATAGGCTCCTATCAGGAGCTCTCCGATGCGATAGACGCTTCCGTAAAGGCAGGCTATATGCAGGAGAATCCTCTCACGCAGCTAGGCTTTGTCCCCGGAGAGATGACGGCCGATAATTACGACCGCATAGACATACACCGCCCCTATGTGGACTCCATCGTGCTTGTGAGTCCCACCGGCAAGCCCATGCGCCGCGAGCTGGATCTTATCGACGTTTGGTTTGATTCCGGAGCGATGCCCTACGCTCAGATTCACTATCCGTTTGAAAACAAAGAAGCGTTTGATTCGCGTCAGGTATTTCCTGCCGACTTCATAGCCGAGGGCGTGGATCAGACCCGCGGCTGGTTCTTCACGCTCCATGCCATAGCTACAATGGTATTCGACACCGTGAGCTACAAGGCTGTAATATCCAATGGACTTGTGCTGGATAAAGCCGGCAACAAGATGAGCAAGCGCCTTGGCAACGCCATTGATCCGTTCTCAAATATAGAGAAATATGGCTCCGATCCGGTGCGTTGGTATATGATTGAAAATTCTCAGCCATGGGATAATCTCAAGTATGATGAGGAAGGCGTTTCAGAGGTGGCGAGAAAACTTTTTGCCACACTTCACAACACCTACAAATTCTTTGCACTCTATGCCAACGTAGACGGCTTCTCGCCGCTTGAAAAGCAGGTGCCTTACGCCTCACGCCCTGAGATCGACCGATGGATTCTCTCCCTCCTTCATTCACTTGTCAAGGAAGTGGATGATGCCCTTGCCGATTATGAGCCTACCCGTGCGGCGCGTGCTATATCACGCTTTGTAGGCGACAACCTCTCCAACTGGTATGTGCGTCTCAACCGCAAGCGCTTCTGGGCAGGAGAGATGTCCGAGCAGAAGCTTTCTGCTTATCAGACTCTCTATACATGCCTCCTGACAGTGTCAAGACTCATGGCCCCGTTCGCCCCGTTCTATGCCGACTCTCTGTATTCCGACCTCATGGCCCCGGCCGACAATCAGGAATATACACCGGTACATCTTGCACCCTTCCCGATGCCGGAAGAAAATGAAATCGACCGGGAGCTTGAGGCCCAGATGCAGCTGGCCCAGGATCTCACAAGCGCCGTGCTCGCCCTGCGACGCAAGGTCAACATCAAGGTGCGTCAGCCATTGAGCCGATTGCTGGTTCCCGTAAGTACACCACTCATGCGCGCCAGAGTAGAAGCCATGGCCGCACTTGTGGCAGCCGAAATCAATGTAAAGGAGTTGCAGATAGTCAATCCCGAAGAGAGCAATCTCGTGAAGCGTGTCAAGGCCGACTTCAAGAAACTTGGCCCCCGTTTCGGCAAAATCATGAAGCAGCTCGGAGCCGCCATAAAGGATATGAGTCAGGCTGAGATCGCAACTCTTGAAGCAAATGGAAGCTTCAAGTTTGAGGCTCTGCCTGGAGCTCCGGAGATTACAGTGGATGATGTGGAGATCCTGGCCGAAGATATACCCGGATGGGTAGTGGGAGGCGCCGGCGACCTCACTGTGGCGCTTGATGTGGAAATTACCCCTGAACTGCGTGCCGAAGGATTTGCCCGTGAGTTGGTCAATCGTATCCAGAACATACGCAAGGACTCTGATTTCGACATCACCGACAAGGTAGACGTCACTTTACAGCGCACACCTCTCACTGAAGCTGCCCTTGCATCTTTTGAAGAGTATATAGCCGCCCAGGTGCTCGCACGTGACATTCGCCTGGCAGAGTCAGGTGAAATTACCGACTCACGCGTGCTTGATATAGATGAAGAGAAGGTCGCAGTGAAAGTAACCCGCGTCTGAATCCGGAAAACAATACTTTGCCTCTGTTCCGCCGGCAAGGCGGAGCAGAGGCTGCAATATCTTATACTTTTTATGTTAAGCGACAAGCTCACATCTCGCCGTCGGGGCCTAATGGTTCTGCTTATAATTCTGCTTGTAGTATGTGCTGACCAGGCCCTTAAAATATGGGTCAAGACTCATTTCTATCTGGGAGAAGACTACCCCCTCACATCCTGGTTTCATCTTAAATTCATCGAGAATAATGGAATCGCTTTTGGCATAGAACTCACAGGCAAACTCATGCTCACGCTTGGCCGTCTAGGCGCCGTGGCGTTTCTCATATGGTTCATGGCAAAAGTGTGCAAGGCCCCGGGTGTGAGGGCCGGTTTCCTTGCATGTGTAGCCATGATTACCGCCGGAGCTGCCGGCAACATATTCGATTGTGTATTCTATGGTCGTATTTTCACCAATCCCTTCCCTCCGGAAATAGCCACGATATTTCCAGCCGATGGCGGATATGCTCCCTGGGGGCAGGGCAGGGTTGTAGATATGCTGTACTTCCCGTTGTTCGACATAGACATAGCCGGATATCACTGGGAGTTCTTTCAATATATATTCAACATTGCCGACGCTTCCATATGCGTGGGGGTATTCGCATTGATACTCTTCTATTCCAAAGACTTTGCCGCAGCCTGGGAATATTTCTCCAAACATCGAAAATCATCACACGCACAGTCATAATGAACCGTTGTATCAATATCTACCTGAGTGTTGCGCTGCTTCCTGTGCTTGCCGGCTGTGCATCCACACCCGAAGGAGTGCTTGCCCCCAAGGAACTCGCATCTCTCCTGGCCGACCTGCATAAAGCCGACGCATACTACATGGTGGAAGGTGATCCGGGGCAGACGCGATCCGGCATTGCCGACACTGATTCAGTAAAGAAAGTGCTGCGTCAAAGCGTCATGCGCGACCATGGAGTGAGTCAGAAGCAGTTTGATATGACTCTCGACTGGTATGGTCATAATCTCGATCGCTATGAAGAAGTGTGTGACCTCACGATAGAGAATCTTGAGGCCTATCGCCGGTCGCTCCAGGCGGCCTCGCGAAAGGATGCTGCCTCAGAGAGCATCTGGCCTGAGGCCTTGTCTATGAGGCTTGGCGGAGGAACTGGGCGTCAGTCGCTGGGATTCAGAATTCCCGGCAAAGATATTGCCCGGGGCTCGCGGCTGAAATGGAGCTTTGCCACTACCGCGCTGACCGCCCCTATGGAGGTGGTGATAGCTGTAGACTACACCGACGGCTCCACAGCACTCATTGACCGCAATATATCCAGCGAGGGGCGGCAGGAGATCTCATTCCAGACCGATTCCACCCTCACTCCCCATCTTCTCTACGGCTTCGTGCGGGCAGAGCAGTCATCCACTCTGTTGCTCGATTCCATCACAATCACGACACAGCCTCTGAGCCGCATCAATTACTATGACATACATTCTCAGCGCCGCCTCCCCCCTGCAACCCGCTGATGCCCCTGTTGAGCGTCATATGAGCCGACTGATCGAGGAACATGTCAGCTCAGGCATCATAACTCATCCGATGAGTATTATTGAAGTAATCCGCGATGCTGCGGGCCGCATCACGGATTACTATATTTTCCCCTTTGAGAGCGAGTTGCCCTTCACTGCATTTCACTCCGAGACGCTTGTCATAAAGCCGTCGGCAGTCCATATCTCATAAGCCTCCAGCGCCTGTAGCCGCAGCATCTCGGCACCATTGCAGATGACGGCCCCTCCCTCTCTCGCTTTTTTAAGAAATAGAGACACAGGTGGATTATACACCAGGTCGAAGCATGCATGGGCATGCGATATAAAAGAATAGGGAATATCAGGAGCCTCATTCACATCAGGATATGTGCCGAGAGGAGTCGTATTTATAATGAGCCGGTGACGGCTCATTATTTTTTCCGACAGATCATCATACGTATATCTTCCGCGTCCGCGCATGCGGCTGACAAGCGCGCTCTCTATGCCGAGAGCGCGGCATGCCTGCACAGCAGCCTTAGAGGCGCCTCCCGTGCCCAATATGAGCGCATAGAGACCATTGCTGATATCTACCCCCTCTCTCTTGAGAAAATGGCTTAGAGAAGACCGGAGAGCAGAGCAGTCAGTATTATAGCCCGTGAGATGCATGCCCTTGCTCCGTGGTGTGGCCGAGCGGACAATCTTCACTGTATTCACCGCGCCTATGGCCCGGGCTTCAGGCGATAAAGCGTCAAGATATGGCATCACAGCTTCCTTATATGGCGCAGTAACATTGAAGCCAAGCAAAGAGGGATGTTCTTCCAATAATGAGGGTAACTCATCGATAGAGGAAAGCTTCGCATTAAAATAGCGCGCCTCTATCCCTTCCAGATCAAATTTCTTATTAAAGAATTCAGCCGAATGAGAGTGAGATAATGGGTAACCTATAAGAGCGAGTTCAAATGCCATACTGTCTCATAAATATAGTGATACGTATTAGCCGGCTACAGCTTTATGAAAATAAAATATGCGGGTTGCCTCTCTTTGAAAGAGAGAGGTACTTCCGCATATAAAGTTATGAAAAAATATCGTAGGTACTGAACGTCAGGCTTATTTGTTTACCTGGAATTTGTTCCAGCCGTCACGCAGATAAGCCACTGACTGTTCTGCCGCAGCCACACCGGCGTTGAAGTTTGCCTCAGCAGTCTGAGCACCCATTTTCTTCGGAGTAAAGAACACGCGAGCTGCAAACTTATCCAGGAACTCCTGTGCGGCATCGGGCTTGATGTCACTCACATAACGCAAGTCCTGACGCTCCTCAAGAGCCTTCATGAGTCCGGCTTCATCGATCACCTCCTTGCGGGCAGTGTTGATGAGCACACCGTTCTGTGGCATTTTCATCATCAGGTCATAGCCGATTGAGCCACGGGTCTGCGGAGTGGCAGGAATGTGAAGCGACACGAACTGATTCTCAGCGAAGAGTTCTTCGGGAGTGTGGAGAGGCTTTACGCCTTCTGCTTCCATTACCTCATCCTTTACGAAGAGATCCAGAGCGGTGATGTCCATGCCGAAGCCCTTTGCTATTCTTGCCACATTGCGGCCTACCTGGCCGAAGGCATATATGCCGAGAGTCTTGCCCTTCAGCTCAAAGCCGGAAGTGCCGTTATACTGATTGCGGATCATCATCACGACCATACCAAACACCAGTTCTGCCACGGCATTGGAGTTCTGTCCGGGAGTATTCATCACGCATATCCTGTGTGCTGTAGCAGCCTCAAGGTCAATATTGTCATAACCGGCACCTGCGCGCACTATCACGCGGAGATTCTTGGCGTGATCCATCACTTCACCGTCGATTTTGTCGGAACGCACGATGAGTCCATCGGCATCGGCCACAGCCTTGAGGAGATCTTCACGAGTGCCGCGCTCAACGAGAGCAAGGTCGGCACCGGCTGCATTTACTGCATTCTCAATTGCCTTTACAGCGGCAGGAGCGAAAGGTTTCTCTGTGAAAACTAATATCTTCATAATCAGGCGTGCATTGCTTCAAATTCCTTCATGCAGGCTACCAGAGCCTCTACACTCTCCATGGGGAGGGCATTATAGAGAGAAGCGCGGAAACCGCCCACATCTCTGTGGCCCTTGATGCCCATCATGCCCTTCGAGGTGGCAAAGTCGATGAATTCCTTTTCAAGCTCTGCATACTCGGGACGCATTACGAAGCATACGTTCATGATGGAACGATCCTCCTTGTTGGGCACAGTGGCGATAAACATTTTGCTCTCATCAATAGCTGCATAGAGCTTGTCGGCCTTTGCTATGTCCATCTTTTCGATTTCAGCCACGCCGCCGAGGCTCTTGTAGTATTTGAGTGTCTGCAAGGCAGAGAAGATGGGGAGTACGGGAGGAGTGTTGAACATTGAGCCCTTGTCCACGTGAGTCTTATACTTGAGCATGGTGGGAATCACGCGGCTCACCTTCTCGAGAGCAGAATCCTTCACGATGCAGATGGTGACTCCGGAAGGAGCGAGATTCTTCTGTGCGCCGGCATAGATGAGGTCATATTTTGAAACATCCACGGGACGGGAGAAGATGTCGGAACTCATGTCAGCGATCATACGCACGGGCACATCGGGATCCTTGCGTATTTCGGTGCCATAGATAGTGTTGTTGGAGGTATAGTGGAAGTAATCAACGTCAGCAGGCACGGTGTAGTCCTTGGGGATTACAGTGTAGTGTGAGTCCTTGCCGGATGCTACCACGTCGACTTCGCCGAAAAGCTTGGCTTCTTTGATAGCCTTGGATGCCCACACGCCTGTGTCGAGATAAGCGGCTTTGGTATTGAGGAAATTCATGGGTGCCATGGCAAACTGCAGGCTGGCGCCGCCGCCCAGGAAGAGCACGCTGTAGCCCTCGGGCACATCCAGAAGCTCTTTCACGAGAGCTACGGCTTCGTCTACAACTGCCTGGAACTGCTTGCTGCGGTGGGAGATCTCAAGAATCGAGAGTCCCATGTCGGCAAAGTTGATCACTGCTTCGGCCGTGTTCTTGATAGTGTACTGGCTCAAGATAGAGGGGCCGGCATAGAAATTGTGTTTCTTCATGACTTGATGAATGTTGGTATATAGATATTTAATTTTTAGGCGGGTTGAGCTGAAATGCAGATGCCACTCATTCCACACTGCGAAATTACATAAATTAATTCATATAAGTGCAAAAAAATGCCGAAAAAATCTCCCGGCATTTTTTTCTATGTAATTAAGCTCATTCAGCGTTCTATGTCATAGCCCTGAGCTTTCAGATAGTCAAGGATTCTGTAGTCCATGGCGTGTCGGTAATAGTCGATCACATGTGCGCACCAGTCATTGCTCGTGGTGCCTCCGGCGCGGGTGAGATTATACTGCTGCACCTCTGCGTCGTAGGCGGCAAGCTCATCGGTAAGGGATTCATCATCAGTGCGGTAGTGATTTGAATGAAACACCGTCTTCCGTGGCTGCTTGGGCTTGAGGTCGGGCTGCTCACGAGGCACGCCTATCGCGAGTCCGCATACTACAAACACACCCTTGGGTAGCTTCAGCATCTCAGCCACTTTGGCCGGATCGACGGTGCGCAGATAGCCTATGCAATTTGTGCCGAGCCCGCAGGCCTGTGCGGCAGCCACAGCACTCATCATGGCCAGAGAGGCATCGATTATACCTATGGTCACGGCATCCATCGTATTGGTGAATGGAGGCATGTCCACTCCCTTGCGCCTTGCGAGCATTGAAATCTTATTGAAATCAGACAGGAATACCATGAAATGCCGGCAAGTCTTGATCTGTTTCTGATTGGTTATGGCGTATAACTCTTCCTTAAGATTCTGGTCAGTGATGTCAATTACCGAGAATTGCTGTCCATTATAGGAAGTAGGGGTATTACGCACGGCTTCATAGATAAAATCCATGGCCTCGGCAGGGATCTCCTCACGCTCATAGCGGCGTACAGAAGTGCGAGAGAGTAAAGTTGTTTTTACGTCTTTCATTATGGGTTATATTTAAGAGTATATTTAGAGACTGTTTAAGAGAGCGTTTGAATTTAAACCGTATTAACAATTAAAGAGAATGGGAGTAAAAACTTCAAATTAATCCTGAGGTCTTTTT
>CAJTTA010000018.1 GCA_910579305.1 uncultured Muribaculaceae bacterium | reverse complement strand
TTAACAATTAAAGAGAATGGGAGTAAAAACTTCAAATTAATCCTGAGGTCTTTTTTGGTCAATTCCGCCAAGTTTCATCAGTCGCATAGCTCGCTATGCTCCTTCCTCAACTCGCGGAATTCCCTCAAAAAATCCTCTCAGCCTTAATTTGATTTAAATCCGAACACTCTCTTAGAAAAGATTTGATTAATAACTAATACACCGTTTCACACATGAAAAGACTCGCATTACTCTCCATCCCTCTCCTGCTGCTTGCCTCCTGTGGCGGTAAAGATGCCCATGAGCGTGTGCAACACCTCGACAAAGTGTCGGGCGAATGGACAAAAGAACAGACGGATGAGGCCATCGATCTCTATATCGACGGCCTGCACCGCCAGGAAGCTCTCCTTGAACAGAATATGGGGATGCTTGAGCAGACAGGTTTCTTCCGCCGCAGCAAGTGCCATCAGGGCACACTCGATGAGCGCGCGGCCGAGATAGAAAAGGCTGAAAAAAGGCTTGATGAACGCCGGGCATCGCTCATAGAAGAATATTCTGCCGGCAAGTAAAAGCGCATATTTGTAATTGATTCTATTCAGAGAATACTTGAATTAACCCCCGGCCCCTCCAGGGCTGATTCCTGATTGCATCACTCAAAAAATCGCTATCCGTGATGAAATCATGAAAGCACTCTTTGAAAAGTCATTCCATCCCCGGTTCAGGCAACTGTGCCGGGGATTATGATATGCAACTAAAGGAAAGAAATGTGTAAAATTAAAAAAAGATTAATTGTCTCACGACAACTAATCCTCTAACCTTAAATCTAATACCATGAAAAACACAGTGCAAAATTACTGCTTTTTTCCTTACCCGCAAAATAATCAGATAAGAAAATTATAAGATTTAAGCTTATTTAACTTTATTTACTTTTATAGGGCTATTTTTTAACTTTTAATCAATGAGCTGACAGCCAGTCGGGGCCTGTTCCCACCGATGCCGTGAGACGCACTTTCCCCTCATAGGCCGCTTCCATCTCCCTCGTGACAAGTTCACGCAGGGCCACGAGCTCGGCAGGCACCACATCGAAATTAAGTTCATCATGCACCTGCATTATCATGCGCGATGCCATGCCGCGGTTCTTCATTTCGCGGTGTATGCTCACCATGGCTATCTTGATTATATCGGCGGCGGAACCTTGTATGGGAGCGTTCACTGCATTGCGCTCGGCATAGCCGCGCACCGTGGCATTGCGTGAATTTATGTCGGGCAGCGGGCGGCGGCGCCCTTTTATGGTCGACACATAGCCCTTCACTCGGGCCTGTTCTATCGATGAAGTGATATAGCCATGAATGGTGGGGAATTTTGCAAAATAATTGTCTATCAGCTCCTTGGCTTCGGCACGCGGGATGTTGAGACGCTGGCTCAGGCCGAATGCCGATATGCCGTAGAGTATGCCGAAATTGGCGGTCTTGGCCTTGCGCCTCTGCTCGGCACTCACCTGCTCGGGAGTTTCGTGATACATCTTGGCAGCCGTGATGGCATGTATGTCGCTTCCGGCAGCAAAGGCTGCGAGCATGTCGGGATCGGAAGCGAAATCGGCCACGAGGCGCAGTTCTATCTGAGAATAGTCGGCCGAAAGGAATATATTGCCCCGGGAGGGAATGAAGGCACGGCGTATCTCACGTCCAACAGCCTCACGCACAGGGATGTTCTGAAGATTGGGGTCGGAGGAGGAGATGCGCCCGGTGGCAGTCACCGTCTGATTATAGGTGGTGTGTATGCGTCCCGTAGCGGGATTTATAGTGGCCGGAAGGGCTGTGAGATAAGTATTGAGAAGTTTGCGCAACTGCCGGTATTCAAGTATCTTGCCCACGATGGGGGAGAGATGGGATAATTTCTCAAGCTCCTCCTCGGAGGTGGAATACTGACCGGTCTTGGTCTTGCGCGGCTTGTCGGAAAGATGAAGCTTGTCGAAGAGAATCTCACCCACCTTGGCCGGACTCCCTACATTGAATTCCTCACCGGCCAGGGAATACACCTCATTCTCTATCCCTGTTATGCGCAGAGTAAGAGCCTCGGCCGCTTCATTGAGAGCCTGCACATCCACCCTCACGCCGGTTATCTCCATGTCGGCCAGCACGGGTATGAGCGGAAGCTCTATCTCTCTGAGCAGCGGAATCATCTCCTGTCGCTCCAGCTCTCGGAGCAAAGGCGCATGGAGCAGCAGGATGGCATGCACGCGCGCCGCTCCCCACGACATGAGCGTGTCAGCCGGCAATTGCGAGGGCAGGAGCTGCCTCACCCCCTTCTTGCCGGCTATGCTCTCGTAGGGGGGAAGCTCCGTCCCTATCATGGATGAGGCTATCAGCTCAAGCGAATGACGCATGTCGGGGTGCAGCAGATAGTGGGCCACGGTAACATCGAAATAAGCGCTCAATTCCATCGGCGCGCCGCAGTTGTGCAGACACACGTAGTCTCTCTTCACATCGGCGCTAAGACATGTCACCTCATCGCTTGCGTATAGCCTCGACACACAGAGCGGGACTTCCTCCACAGAGGCAGGCAGATACCATGCCCGCGCATTCTCCCCCTTTATGGCGGCTATCCATCCAAGAGGGATGGCCGTCATGTCAGCTTCGCCGTCGGCCAGAGTCATGAGGGCCACACAGCCTGACTTGCGCGCCAGGGCTTCGAATTCTTCTACGTGAGAGGCTTCGCCGGCGCATGTGACATCTATATGCTCCGGCACTGCATAAGTCTCTACAGCAGTCACTGCAGAGGCCTCTCCGCCCCCCTCTTCTTCTTCAAAGAGAGAGCCCTGCACAGCCGTTCTTGAAGCCGTCTGAGCCGAAGGGGCGCCACGCTTGCCGAGCCGCGCTATGAGAGTGCGGAATTCCAGGCGTGAGAATATCTCCATGAGCCTGGGTATATCAGGCTCGCGGCGAGAGAGCGAGGAAATGTCGGCATCCACGGGCACATCGGTGCGTATAGTGGCCAGATACTTCGAGAAGACTATCTGCTCCGCGTTATCCTCCACCTTCTTCCTGAGTGCCCCTTTCAGAGATTGAGTGCCGGCTATGAGAGCCTCCACGCTGCCATACTCACGGATGAGCCTGGAGGCCGTCTTCTCACCCACGCCGGGACAGCCGGGTATATTATCGGCCTTGTCGCCCATGAGAGCAAGAAGATCCTTCACCTGCGAGGGAGTCTCTATACCATATCTATCGCACACCTCTCTCACTCCTCTCAGCTCAAAGTCCTGGCCGCGGTAGGAGGGCTTGTACTGCAGAATGCGATCGCTCACGAGCTGGGCGAAATCCTTGTCAGGCGTCATCATCACGGCAGTGATTCCCTCGCCGGCGGCACGCATGGCCATGGTGCCTATCACATCGTCGGCCTCAAATCCGGGCACTTCAAGCACCGGTATATTGTAAGCTTCAAGAATCTCCTTTATGACAGGCACAGAGAGACGTATATCCTCCGGAGTGGCCTCGCGCTCCCCCTTGTAGGCTTCATAGGCTTCATGGCGGAAAGTGGGGCCCGGGGGATCGAAGCACACTGCCAGATATTCGGGATTCTCCTTACGGAGCAACTCTTCAAGAGTGTTGACAAATCCGAATATGGCAGAAGTGTTGAACCCCGACAAGGTGATACGCGGCATACGGATAAGGGCATAATAAGCCCTGAATATCAGCGCATAGGCGTCAAGGAGGAAGATACGGCTTGATTTATCCATAATAAAGGTGATGTTTTGGGAGGACGGTATATGCTGTCTATTCTCTCCACATGCATTCCATATAACATGCGGGGATAACTAAAGTTTTCGACCTCAAAGAAATAAAGAGTGTCACGACCGGGAGGCACTATGCCGCGCCGACGCATCTTTTCGGTGACAGGCACCTTCTTGAGATACAGGTGCACATTGTGGCTAAAGCCGGATTCCGGCTTGTTCCACAGTCTGAATTCAAGCCAGGGAATGCGAGTAGCATCGGCTCTATCCGGTTTCGACAATGTATATGTCGCTTTCATTCCGTGAAGGCTGTCGATATAAAATGTGTTGCCGCTACGACGCGCGCGCATATTCCCGGGAAGAAGGGGAAGACTATCCATACGCACAAGTGAGTCAGAGGGATCGAGGATGATAAGCTGAGAGTTCTTTCGCTGCTTTATCTTCTGCTCTTTTGAAAGATCATGACTCATATACTTGCTGTGCAAGTGGAAGGAGAGACTTAAAATACTGTCATGGACTGTCATGGGAATACCCAGAGTCCACCATGGCAGATGCTCCCTTACTGTGGAACGGGCATACACCATGGGGCAACCGGAGGATACGTAAAGCCTTGAAATAACATCAAATTCCTGACGCAGACCATATTGCACACAGGCCACAGCTCCCATCCACACTCCCATACCTGCCAGGAGCACAAAGGCCATGAGGCGCCGCAATGCTGCCGAAACCGGCATATGCCATCGGCCGGCAAGCTTCACGGCCTCTATGATGAGAAGCACATTACACAGCCACATGCTCCTCTCCATGTGTGAAGGCAACACGTAGTCGATGAGCAGCAATCCTACAAATGTGGCCGCATACAGGGGCCATACATCTCTCAAGAAAGAGAGAAACCTGTCACGCCGCATCCATATCCCTGCAACAGCGGTGACACACAGCATGAGGGTGAAGAAATACTGGCGTATTAAAAACAGATTTATGAGTGAAGGCAGCCACAGAGTGAAATGAAACATGCTCCCCTCTCCACTGCGCACCCACACAGAAGGAGAGAATATGACCAGTAACGACGCCAGGGCAAAGACTATGCAGGGAAGCATGAAGCGTCTCACCCAGCCTTCGCGCCGCAATAGCTGAAGACAATAGAGGCAGAGCATGACATCCATCATCATGGAGGTGCCTTCATGCATGGTGCCGGCTACAAATGCCAATATACATACGGCCCACACCTTCCCCCTCCCGGTAAAGAGCAGCAAAAGAAGCCACATGCACAGCACAGCCCCCCATATATAGTTGATGGCAAACGAGGTGGCAAGTAAAAACTCATGCCACGGAAGCACCCACCACATAAGCGCGCACAAGGCCATGCACATCAGAGGCCGCTCTCCCCAATGCTGACCGAGAGCCAGGCGCATGGCCAGCAGAAACATTGCAGCGAGCATGAATGCATTCAGGCCATCTGTAAGCCACCAGGGCAACAGATTGGTGGCAAACATTATCACGCTTCCAAGCCTTCCGTTGCCCCAGTATATATAGTGCTTCCAGGAGGAGGATATTACCTGTGAGACGGTGGACACGGGATCTCCCATGCACAGGTCAAAGTCATCGCATAAACCAAAATGCTTCTCATTGGTGAATTCATGCAGATAGACGTAGTCATCATTCTGATCTCCTGCAAAGGCATACCAGGCGAAGGCCCCGGTGAACAGCACCAATGCCAAAAGCAGGGAGAAGAGGGTGATCCGTCCCATGGATATTCTTGCCAAGCCGTCTCCTCTCTTTTATTTGCTTAATTCAAGCATGCGGAGTATGGGCTTCACAGCCATACGGGCCGTAGCCTCATCCACTGTCACCTCAGGCTCTCCGGAGCGCAAGGCTTCGAGCACCCCCTCAAGTGTGCCCATCTTCATGTATTCACACTCATTGCAGCGACAGGACATATCCTCGCCCGGAGCAGGCAGGAAGGTCTTGTCGGGGCAGGCACGCTGCATCTCAAAGAGGATTCCGCTCTCAGTGACCACAATGAATTCCGTGGCCTCATCCTCGCGGGCGAAGTCAAGCAGAGCGGCCGTGGAGCCCACCTTGTCGGCTATGAGCTGAAGGGGTCTCTTGCACTCGGGATGCACGAGCACTTTCGCTCCGGGGTGCTGCCGCTTCATCTCCAGAATGGCCTCAAGCGAGAACCGGTCATGCACGTGGCATGCTCCGGGCCAAAGCACCATGTCGCGTCCGGTGAGAGCATTGATGTAGCCCCCCAGATTGCGGTCGGGCCCGAAGATTATTTTCTCCTCCTGCGGAAGAGAGTCCACGATCTTCAGTGCATTTCCCGAGGTCACCACTATGTCGGTGAGAGCCTTCACAGCGGCCGACGTGTTGACATAGCTTATCACCGTGTGACCCGGATGCTCCTCTATGAATCGGCGGAAGGCCCCGGCCTCGCAGCTGTCGGCAAGCGAGCATCCGGCCTCACGGCCGCCGGGCACTATCACTTTCTTGTCAGGACAAAGAATCTTGGCGGTCTCCCCCATGAAGTGCACGCCACACATCACAATGACATCGGCCGAGGTCGTGGCGGCATACCGGGCGAGCGCCAGCGAGTCGCCCACTCGATCGGCTATGCGCTGCACCTCTTCGCGCTGATAGTAGTGGGCCATGATCACGGCATTCTTCTCACGCTTGAGTCTCGAGATAGCCTCGAGGAGAGTTTCCTTGCCTTCCATATCTTAATATAATATAGGTTTTAAATTTTTAAAAAGGTATACTATTATTAATAACCCTGTAGATTCGGTAGATAAAAAAAAGCCATGAAATTTGGAAAAGACAGTTGTCGTAATCCATGGTTGTGTTATATACCTGTTGTCTACATATGTCTGAACTGAGTCTCAGCGCATTGGGCGGCTTCGTCTACACCATGTAAATATGTGGCAAAGTTAATAAATTTCTTGCGAAAACATGTATAAAACCTGCCTCAAAAGGGTAGAAAAGAGTGTAGGAAGTATTCAATAACTTTCCTTGCATATGTAGAAAGAATCCGGCCTATAAAAAGTGCTTGAACCTGCAAATCAAGTTATTATCTTATTTTCTACGGGAAATCTACGCATTATCTACATCTTATATACACCCTTTTCCGGCTATTTTTACTACCTTTGTTCCGCAATGACCGTAGCCGCCAATCAGCCATATCTCTTCCCCTACCTGGGATATTTCCAGCTCATAGCCGCCGCCGATATATTTGTGCTGTGCGACTCCATGCAGTATGTGCGTCGCTCTTTTATCAATAGAAATAATCTTCTGGTAGGCGGAGATAAATTTCTTATCACGGCACCCGTGAGAAAGGCTTCGCGTGAAGCTCCTATCAACGAGGTGGAATACTGTGAGGATTTTCTTGACCGATGGATGCGCACCATAAGATGGAATTATGCAAAGGCTCCATTTTTTGAAAAAGTAATGGAGATGCTTGAGGCGCTCAGGAATGAAAGATTGTGGAATGTGGCGCATTTCAACCGGAGATGTATTGAGGCGGTATGCGCATATCTTGGTATTGATACGAGTCTCGTTAATCTTTCGGATATGGGAAATATCTCAGGATATGACAAAAGCGACAGGATGATAGGCATAGTGGAGAGATGCGGGGGCGACAGATACTTGAATCTGCCCGGCGGGCGCGCCCTCTATTCTCCCTGCGATTTTGCATGCCGCGGCATAGAGCTTAAGTTTCTTGAGCCATATCTGCCCCCTTACCGGCAGATGCGTGCCGACAGATTCCATCCCGCACTCTCCATCCTCGACGTGATGATGAATTGCTCTCCACAGGAGGTGAGGGAAATGATAAGAAACGCAAGATTTTCATAGATGATCCACAGAAAGAAAAATATAATAGAGCTTACGCGCATGACCAGCGATGAGTGTCGTGCGGCCGGAAAACTCCCTGTTATTGTCATGCTCGACAATGTGCGTTCACTTAATAATGTGGGCGCTATTCTCCGCACATGCGACGCCTTCAGTGTGCAGGAAGTGGTGATGTGCGGCATCACAGGCACTCCACCCTCGCCCGAAATACACAAGACGGCTCTCGGAGCCGAAGATTCCGTGGCCTGGAGACATGTGGAGGATACACTCGCTGAGACAAGAAGACTCAAGGCCGGCGGCTGGCACATATGTGTGCTTGAGCAGACCCATGACTCTGTGCCTCTCCAGGACTTCGTAGTGGCACCGGGTGAGCGCTACGTCATAGTGTGCGGCAATGAAGTGCACGGAGTGATGCAGGAAGTGGCCGAAGAGGCCGACACGGTGATAGAGATACCTCAGGAGGGTATGAAGCACAGCCTTAATGTCTCGGTGAGCGCGGGAATAGCGATGTGGCACTTCTTCAGCGCCATGCGCAGGGCCATGAAGTGAAACACCCGCCTGTGCCGGAGCGGAGGCGGGTGTGGAAATTTTTTTAATACAGGTTTTGAGGGGTCAGACGCGATGGCCGAGCAAGGTGGCCGATGTGGCATCGGTCACAAGCACCTTCACCCTCTCCCCCTTGGATGCTCCTGCGGCGGGGAAGACCACCACCTTGTTCTGAGAAGTGCGGCCGAAGAGATCGTCGGCCGAGCGCTTGGAGCGTCCCTCCACGAGTACCTCTACCTCGCGTCCTATGTCTGAGCGGTTTGATTCCAGCGACAGTTCATTCTGCAGCGCTATCATGCGGTTGAGGCGATCGATCTTCACATCTTCCGGAATATTGTCAGGCAGATGCTTTGAGGCATACGTGCCCGGGCGTTCCGAATATTTGAACAGGAAAGAGGAATCGAAGCGTGCCTCGCGCATGAGAGAGAGGGTGAGCTCGAAATCCTCTTCGCTCTCGGAGTGGAAGCCGCAGAAGAGGTCGGAAGAGATTCCGCATCCGGGAATAATGCGGCGTATGGCCTCGATGCGGTTCATATACCAGTCGCGGGTATACTTGCGGTTCATGGCCTTGAGCACAGTGTCGCTGCCGCTTTGCACGGGGAGATGTATGTGTCGGGCTATGTTTGGGCGGGATGAAATGGCATGCAGCGTCTCATCGGTCATATCCTTGGGATGAGATGTGGTGAAACGCACACGCATGTCGGGAGCGGCATCAGCCACCATGAGCAGCAGGTCGGTAAAACAGGTCACGTCGCCCGTCTCGGGATCGGTGAAATTATAGCTGTTCACATTCTGTCCGAGCAGCGTCACCTCCTTGAAACCTCTGGAGCGCAGATCGGCCAGCTCGGCCAGTATGCTCTCAGGCTCGCGCGAGCGTTCTCGTCCGCGAGTGTAAGGCACGATGCAATAAGAGCAGAAATTATTGCATCCGCGCATAATTGAGATGAATCCCGATATGCCCGAGGCTCCCAGGCGGGTCGGAATAATGTCGCGATACGTCTCCGTAGTAGAGAGATCTATGTTAATGGCCTTGTTTCCGGTTTCGGCGGCGGCAATGAGCGACGGCAGATCGAGATAAGCATCGGGGCCCGCCACGAGATCCACCCCGTGCTCATCTATGAGAGTCTGCTTGAGGCGCTCGGCCATGCAGCCTATCACGCCTATGATGATGTGGCGTCCGAGCCGGCGGCGCATAGAGTTCCAGTAAGCGAGTCGGGAGAAAATCTTCTGTTCGGCATTGTCGCGTATGGAGCAGGTATTTAGCAGCACGGCGGCAGCCATGGAGTCATCCTCGGTGAGCGAATATCCGGCCATCCCCATCATAGTGGCAACAACCTCAGAATCAGCTACATTCATCTGACATCCATAAGTTTCGATGCGCACTTTTTTGGAGAGTGTGCAATTTTTATTGTTTTCGGGTAAAAAAAAGGTGTTCATTTCTTGGAGGTTTCGCACTGAATAATTAATTTTGTGCAAAATTACCATAAAATCTAACACGTTACAAATGAGTATCCCTTTTATTACAGCTGAAGAGGCTGCAAGTTATATCAAAAATGGAGACAATGTGGGTTTTTCGGGCTTCACCGCATCCGGCACACCCAAGGTTGTAACAGTAGCTCTTGCCAAACGTGCAAAGGAGCTCCATGAAAAAGGCGAGCCGTTCAAGATCAACCTCTACACGGGCGCCAGCACAAATGATCATGTGGACGGCGAGCTTTCACGCGCCAATGCAGTGAACCTGCGCATCCCCTACCAGGGCCACAAAGATGCCCGCAATGCCATAAACAGCGGCGAGATAGCCTACGTGGACGCCCATCTGAGCCATCTCTCGCAAGACCTGCGCTACGGCTTCTACGGCGACATCGACGTAGCCATCATAGAGGCTACCGAGATGAGCCCCAACGGCGAGGTAATCCTCGGTGCAGGTCTCGGCATGACTCCCACCGTAGCCCGTCTTGCAAAGAAAGTGATAATAGAATACAGTTCATACTATCACACATCCTTCCGCGGTTTCCACGACAACTACATACCCCTCGATCCTCCTCACCGTCGCGAAATCCCCATCTACAAGCCCAGCGACCGCATAGGCTCCACCGTGCTCAAGATAGATCCCGCCAAGATCATAGGCATAGTTCCTTCCAACGCCTCCGAGTCGATTCATGCCTTCACGGCAGCCGACGAGGTGACTCAGCGCATAGGCGACAACGTATGCCAGTTCCTCGCCTCACAGCTCAAGGCAGGCAAGATGCCTAAGGAATTCCTCCCCATACAGAGCGGTGTGGGCAACGTGGCCAACGCTGTGCTCTACGGACTGGGAGAGAACCCCGAGATACCCCGCTTCGACATGTACACCGAAGTGATCCAGGACGCAGTGATGCACCTCATGGAGGAAGGCAAGTGCCGCTTCGCATCGACATGCGCCCTCACATTCTCCGACGACGCCATGCTCCACTTCATGGATAACATCGACTTCTTCCGTGACAAGATACTGATGCGCCCCGGTGAGATTTCCAATCACCCCGAGATAGTGCGCCGTCTCGGCCTCATAGCCATGAACACCGCTCTCGAGGCAGACATCTTCGGTAATGTAAACTCCACCCACGTCTGCGGCACCAAGATGATGAATGGCATAGGCGGCTCGGCCGACTTCTCCCGCAACGCATTCCTCTCCATCTTCTCCTGTCCTTCCATCCAGAAGGGAGGAAAGATCTCGGCCATCGTGCCCATGGTGAGCCATGTGGATCACTCCGAGCACTCGGTGAAGATACTTGTCACTGAGCAGGGTGTGGCCGACCTGCGCGGCAAGAACCCCATACAGCGTGCCGAGACCATCATCGAAAATTGCGCCCATCCCATGTATCGCGAATTGCTCTGGGACTACCTCAAGCTCTCAAAGAAGACACACACACCGCACACTCTCTCGGCAAGCTTTGAGCTGCATCGCGCATTCATGGAGACAGGCGATATGCTCGCCGCCGATTTCGCCAAGTGTGTTAAATAAAGTTAAAGTATCAACTCCCGGTTAAACCTGTCGGTTTCTCCGGTGTTATGATAACGTAGGGACAGCCGCGGCGAGCTCTCGCCCACTCCCCTGCACAGGTAGTGAAGATTAAACATCTTTGCATCAACAAACCTTAAAGCGCCGGTGGTTGCGACCTCCGGCGCTTTTTGGATAAATACATATACGCTTATGGAAAAAATCCTATGGGCCGATGATGAGATAGATCTGCTCAAGCCTCACATACTGTTTCTCAAGTCGAAAGGCTATGACGTGACCACAGTGGCCTCCGGTCGCGACGCGCTCGATGCTCTGGCCGCATCTCACTTCTCTCTTGTGCTGCTCGATGAAAACATGCCCGGGCTCTCAGGGCTTGAGACTCTCATGCTCATCAATCGCGATCACCCCGACGTGCCGGTGATAATGATTACAAAGAGCGAGGAAGAAAACATAATGAATCAGGCTATAGGTTCGAAGATAGCCGATTATCTCATAAAGCCCGTGAATCCTAATCAGATTCTTCTCTCAATAAAGAAGAATCTGCACAGTTCCGAGCTTGTGAGCAGACAGCAGAGCTCATCCTATCAGCAGGAATTCAGCCGATTGAGTTCGCTCATAGCCCGCGCCGAGAGCATAGAAGACTTCTATGAGCTATACAAGTCGCTAATATTCTGGCAGATGAATCTCTCCAAGGCTGAGACCAACATGGATGAGATGCTATCAATGCAGATGCGCGACGCCAACTATAATTTCACTAAATTCGTGAAGCACAACTACGAGGCATGGGTATCGGGAGAGGAGCATCCGCTCATGAGCCATGAGCTTATAAAGACCAAAGTCTTTCCCCTGCTCGACGATGGAGAAAAAGTATTCTTCATACTCATAGACAATTTCCGCCTCGACCTCTGGCGCTCGGCACAGCCTCTCATTTCGGAGTATTTCAACTCCCAGGAAGAACTCTACACCACAATTCTGCCTACTTCAACACAGTATGCCCGCAATGCTATCTTTGCCGGGCTCATGCCGCTGCAGATATCCACGATGTATCCGGCCATGTGGGTGGATGAAGATGAGGATGAGGGCAAGAACATTCATGAGGAAGCTCTGCTGCGCACTCTGCTCGAGCGATACCGCAGGAAAGACACCATGTCGTATGCCAAGCTCAACGACTCGACCGCCGTGGAGAAATATCTCTCTAAATTCAAGAATATTCTCGGCAATCAACTCAATGTGGTGGTGCTCAATTTCATCGACATGCTTTCTCACGCACGCACGGAGAGCAAGACCATACGCGAGCTGGCTAACACCGATGCCGCCTATTGCTCACTGGCCGAAAGCTGGTTCCGGCATTCCGGCATAATAGAGCTGTTCAGGCGCATATCGGCCGCAGGAGCCAAAATAGTGCTCACCACCGACCATGGCACGGTAAAGGTGGATAATCCGGTGAAGGTGGTGGGCGACCGCAACACCAACACCAATCTGCGCTACAAGGTGGGGAAGAATCTTGGCTACAACAAAAAGCACGTATACGAGATGCTCAATCCACGCAAATTCGGCCTGCCCGCGCCCAATCTCTCCTCTTCATTCATCTACGCCTGCAATCAGGATTACTTCGCATATCCCAACAATTATTCCTATTATGTGCAATACTACAACGGCACATTCCAGCATGGCGGCATATCCATGCAGGAGATGCTCGTGCCGGTAGTGACTATGACTCCCCGCTAAAAATTCAAAAATCATAGTAAAGCACACAATAAAAAAGGGTGAAAAACAGTAATATATGTGGTGAGCCATCACTATATCCCCATGAGAGCCGGCCATACCGGCTCTTTTTAAGAAACATATACATTTATACATATATATGAACCGAATCTCTATCATCCTGATTGCCTTTATTTCTATATTGGGCCTTCGCGCTCAGAATGAAACTCCCGGACAGTGGAGGCTTCACAATACCTGGGATTATTACACAGGAAAGGTGATCGATACTAAAGACCGCACTTTCTTCTTAATGATGGGTCAGGGATATTATGACAATACATCATGGACTGAGGCAAGCAATCAGCTCTTCGTATATGAAAAACAATCAGATGAACTGATACCCTATAATGCTGTCAATTATCTGCATGGCAACATAATACAGCATGCCGCCTACAATGCCCGTAAGGGGTATCTCCTCCTCGTGTATGATGACTACAGCATAGACCTGCTCTATGATGACGACACCGTCTTCAATGTGCCGGGACTTTCCACAGCCGTGCTCACATCTTCCAAGAATGTAAATAACGTGACCTTCGACCCCGAGAACGACCGCGCATACCTCGCCACTGATTTCGGATACCTGGTGATCGATGACAAGCAGAATGTAATCACCGAGAGCCGTATCTATGACATCCCTCTCACTGGAATATGCCGTGTGGGTGACCACCTGCTCGCATCCACATCTTCGGGCCTTTACATTTCCCCGCTTGCCGACCGCCATTCCACATGGGCATCATTCACCCCCGTGAGCGGAATAAGCGAAGCGGTGAGATACATTATCCCGCTCGACGGCAATAAATTCATGGTCTCCATAAGCAAATCGGTGATAGGCACCGTGGAGCCCGACGGATCAGTCACATTCGAAAGAGTCTCCGTAGAGACCTCATCGATCTATCAGGAAAACCGTGACGGATACTACATCATGGCAGACTGGTTCGGATATAACCTCAAGAGAGACGGCACTGTATCCTCTATGGTATTTCCCACCGACTTGCGCGTGAGTCAGAACGGATCCTGGGATGCCGCGACATGCTATTTCTCAAGAGGGCGTGAAGGATTCCGCTCACTCAAGTATAATGCAGCTGACAAGACATGGCAGGAACTTCCCTCACGTCCCGTTGAATTCATGCAGCCCTACAAGATATTCCACATATGTCACTCTCCCGAATACGGCATGATAGTGGGCAACGAGTCTTACAACCGTTTTCTCACGCCTATGTGGGTCAACTACCGTGAGCTTATATCAATGTATAAGGACGGAGGCTGGACAAGCATAGGGGGTGCCGTCAACACCGCATCCCCATTCAGCGGAGAGTTCCGAAACTGCTACGGCCCTGTGATAGATCCAAATGACCCTGACGCCCTGTGGGTGGGTGGCAACAAAGGTCTATTCAAGATAACGCTGCCTGACAACGGCATGATGATATACTCCTATCCCAACGGCCCCGGCAAGGGAAAGCCCGGTTTCCACTCCACTTTCCCCGACGTATTCGACGGTTCCAATCACCGCTGCACGATAAGCACGCCGTCATTCGATGCCGACGGCACGATGTGGCTCGGTCTCGACGTGCTCGGCGCCAGTGACAACGATTACTCCCCCATATATTACTGGCCTGCGGCCGATCGCCTCGCCGACAATACATCCGCTCTCAAGGCCATACCCCTGCCCGGCTATTCCAAGGCCGGCGGACCCTGTGTGATCAACGCCCTCAGGCATAGTTCCAACCGCAACACGGTGATCTTCGCCCAGACCCTCCACTACGAGGGTGGCATCTACATACTCAATCACAACGGCACGCCCGACAATCCGACCGATGATAAAGTAGTCCATCTCACCAAACTCGTGGATCAGAACGGCAACGGTGTCCCATTCGTATACACCAATTGCATCTGGGAAGACCCCGCTACAGGCACCGTGTGGGTGGGCACATCCACCAGCCTCTACACCTTCCGTCCCTCCGACGTGCTGGCCGGCAACACCACTGTGCGCCGCATAATAGTGAGCCGAAACGACGGCACTAATCAGGGCGACTACCTGCTTGACGGCAATGACGTGTATCACATAAACGCCGACGGGGCCGGCCGCAAGTGGTTCTCCACCATAGGCAACGGCGTGATAGTCACCTCCGCCTCGGGCGATGAGATTGTGAAGCACTTCACCACGGCCAATTCCATGCTCCCCTCCGATGACGTATACTGCACAGGCTTCGACCCCGGGAGCAATGCCGTGTGGATAGGCACCGGCCGCCAGCTCGCCACATATTATTCCGACGTTACCCCCGGCGAGGCCGACTATGATCATGTCGTGAGCTATCCCAATCCCGTGCGTCCTGACTTCTACGGAGAGGTCACGATCCAGGGGCTCATGGATCAGTCTCTTGTGAAGATCATCGACCAGGGCGGCAATCTTGTCAAAGAGCTCGGCCGCTCCCAGGGAGGTATGATTACCTGGGATCTCACCGACGTTCAGGGACGCCGTGTGAGCACAGGCATCTACATCATAGCCGCCTCCACCGAGACTTCGGCCTCAGCCTCGGTAGGCAAGATTCTTGTGGTGAAATAATTCCCGCGCAGGCACATATGTCTTCCCGTCATGCATCCGCACTCCTGCTTCTGCTCTCAGGGCTTGTGGCAGGGGTGTGGATGCATTGCAACATAGCCTCGGGTTTCGGCTGGGCCGATGACTTCCCTTATTCCCACATCCCCGTGAAGGCAGGTGATGAGGCGCAGTTTTTCAACTGCGCAGGGCCGCGCCTCGACAGTTGCTCCCTCCTGCCTGAGGCATTCGCCGGGCATTACATGGCCGTCAACGGCCGCCTTGCCAATATGCTCGCCTTCACCCTTCATCTGCTCCCGCCTCTGCTCCGCTCCCTGCTTCATGCCCTGGCTTTCGCGCTCATGCTCGCATCCATGATGCGCCTGGCCTTCGGAGTGGGATGGAAGAGCCATTATCTCGCAGTGATTCTTGCCGCATGCTGCGTCTGGATAGTGCTTCCATGGCATGAGAATCTCGCCTCCGAGTGCTACTATGTCAACTATGTGTGGAGTTCCGCCCTCAACCTCCTGTTTCTATCACTGCTTCTGCACCCCTCCCGGCGGATTCCCCTCCCGGCGATGTGTCTGCTTGGCGCCTCAGCTGCCATGATGCATGAGGGAATGGGCGCGGCCATGGATGCAGGCATGATATTTATTGCATGGAAGCGAAGAAATCACATAAATCTACCCCCCCTATGCATATATATTCTGTTTTCACTTATTCCTCTTCTGAGTCCGGGGATACATGCGCTTGCCGGCGCACGGACAGAGACAGAGTATGCCGGCAACTTCTTCAGCTACATCATAGGAGTGCGACTCTTCATAATATGGCTTGCGGCGCTTCCGGCACTCTTCCGCTTGTTGCTGCGGCATGAATTAGGCAGCAGGGAAGGAGCCATATGGGTCATCATTCTTGCAGGAATAGCCATAGGAATCTTCTCCAGGCAGGGGGGACGTGCTCTATGGCTGCCCATGACTCTGGCCATATCTTTGATATTCTCCTGTGTAAGACCCGTCATGAGCCGACGCCTAAAGGCCTCCCTGGCGGCGGCACTTCTCCTCTTAATGACAACGTGGGGCGTATGGCTGTGTGCATGGCAATATTATGCCTCCTGCGAGCGCGATGCACTTATTGCCGCACTCAAGGCCGGAGCAGACAAAGTCATATATATGGATCTGCTGCAGCCCGATGAGCTGCCGTGGCCGTTGCTGCTCACGGTGAGCCATGTGAACGGCAATCAGACCATACGGGCCAACATTCAGGCCGAAGTATTCCGCGACGACCGCCGCGCCTTTGCCGTTCTGCCCGCTGCCTGGCGGGGCAGGACTCTCTCTGATCTTCCTGCGATTGAAGGAACTGCCGGAGCGCGCGGCAGCGCCTATAATTTCATTTCCCCGCGCCCGCTAACGCGTGCCATCTACACCCATTCAGCATCGTGCACCGGCGCAGCGCTTAATCCTCTCTACGCTCTTCCGCGCCGGCTCTTTCCATCTACTATGAGCCAGTGCGTGCAGATAGAAAGCGTGCAGACGGCTCCCGGAGAATGGGTGTGCCGTCCGCTTCTATATGCCCGCTCGCTGCTCGGCTTTCATGTGGAGAGAATAGATACCCTGAGCTATTAGTTCACGATCCGGGCGCTGAAGTCTTCGGCTCCGCAATGGGTCTTGAGGAGCTTGCGCGATAGTTCCGTCACCTCATCGGCTCCCATCTCCTCGCCATACATGTTCACACACATGAGCAGGCGCGAGGTAGAGAGCGAGGTCTTTGTGCGCTCATTGTCGGAAGTAGGGGTGCCCACGCCCCCCGTGGCGTCGCGATACACAGGCATCCCCTCTATGTTGAGCGGCCCGCGTCCTATCCCCTCGTAAGGCTCTCCGGGGCGCCCTATGCCCAGAGTGAGCGAAGGCCCATCTATGCTGTCGGCATCGAAGCCCCCTATGGAATGGCCGCTCAGAATGGAGATCACATTGATCACATCCACCACATTGCTCACAAAATAGAGCTCCTTGCCGCTCACTATGCGCCGGCACAGCTGCTCCTGCGAAGGACGATAGCGGTTAGGCTCCTTGCCGCATGCCTTATATGCCGCGCGAGTGGCCGCTATTCCTGGCCGGCCGTTGATGTCGGCCAGGGCATAATGCTCCTTTATGAGCCCGGCCGTCTGCCTCATCAGAGCCTTCACAGCCTCGGTGGTGGGGGAATTGGAGATGCGTGTCTCAATCACGAGCACCCTCAGGGAGGGAGCGGCTTCACGGATGTCATCACCTATTATTATATCCATGTTACGCAAGTAAGGTTCCGGAAAATGTATCCGGAACCTGAAATTCTATATTATTAAAGTTATAAAAACGGTCAGATGCCCTGTATGCTCTTGGTGAGATAGATGAACTGCTCCACGCTCAGGCGTTCGGGACGCTCTGCGAGTATGGGATCATTCCATAGAGGCGACTCTTTAGGGATAAGCGGCCCCAAAGAATTGCGCAATGTCTTTCGGCGCATGCCGAAAGAAGTCTTCACCACTTTTTTGAACAAGACTTCATCACATCCCAGCGATTTCACTTCGTTGCGCACGAGCCTTATCACGCCGCTCTTCACCTTGGGAGGCGGATTGAACACATGCTCGCTCACCGTGAAGAGATACTCGCATTTATACCATGCCTGAAGAAGCACCGAGAGAATGCCGCGGGTCTTGGTGCCGGGAGAGGCGCATATGCGCTCGGCCACTTCCCGCTGCAGCATGCCGGTGCACACCGGTATCTGCTCCCGGTATTCAAGCAGACGGAAGAATATCTGCGAAGAGATGTTGTAAGGATAATTGCCTGTAAGACAGAATTCACCGTGATACAACTCATGCAGATCCATCTTGAGGAAATCACCCTCGGTCACGCCCAGGGATGGGTATTCTCTATGGAGATATTCCACCGACTCCGAGTCAAGCTCCACGCACTTAAGCTCCCTGCCCTTTGGCAAGAGAAACCGTGTGAGCACACCCGTGCCAGGGCCTATCTCGAGTATTGGCAGCGAGGTGTAAGGCTCCACATCCACCGTGTCGGCTATGCGGGAGGCCACATTCATGTCCGTGAGGAAATGCTGGCCGAGGGCTTTCTTGGGTTTTACTCTCATTTTCCGGGTGCTACAGTGGTGAAGGATTCAGCCTCATCAGCGAGAGGACGCACGGGAGCCGGCCAGGAGAAGTCGTTAACGAGCCTGTAGATATATTCATGGCGGTAGCCTCCCGAATACCAGGACGTGTAGAGGCGGGTGGCATTGGAGTTATACCAGTAGTCCATGCTCACCGAAGTCCCGTCGGCATAATTTATATAGAGCACCGAAGAGTCACCCCATATATCGGAGGCCCAGGCTATGTCCATGTTATAGGGGAGGCCGTGTTCATAGAAGTAATATATGCCCGTGCCGTTGGAGTAGAAATCGAGATAATTCACGGCATAGCCCGTGACCGGACGTCCGTCGGCATAGATAAGCTCCCACTGGCCTACGAGATACTGGTCGTAGCCCGAGTAATAATAATTGTCATCATCGCAGGAGGTGAGCATCACCGGCAGCGAGAGGAGCATGAGCAGCAGAGGTAGAAGTTTCTTCATATTCATAAAGGTAAGACGCTGTTAAAAAAATAATTACCCTGCGGGGCCGGCATAAGCCTGATGCCCCTCAGAGTTATTACGCCTCCGGGAGGCCGATTGTTCACTTGAGCTTCTTGGTAAAGACGGCCCGGGCGCGGTGCTGGCGGCGGGAGAAATACTCCCACTGGCTCTGCACCTTGGTGTTTTCGGCCATCTCAGGGTTGCTCTCGGCCCACTTGAAGCCATATTTGTTATACTGGGGGATGAGATCCTGGAAAAGGAGTGCGTTCACTCCCTTGCTCTGAAAGTCGGGCTTGACGGCCACGAGCAGCAGATCCACGCGATCGTTTTTCCCCTTTAGCCCCTTGAGAAGATGATACCAGCCCATGGGCCAGAGTCGGCCGCGCGACTTCTGCAGCGCCCGGCTCATGCTCTGCATGGATATGCCCACACCCACAAGAGCCCCCTCGCGGTCTACCACCAGCGTGACGAGATCAAGATTGAGCAGGCCTATGTATTGCTCCACATAGTAGTCTATCTGGCGAGGGGTGAGCGTGGAATATCCGTAGAGATCGGCATATGCCTCATTGATGAGATTGAAGAGGGCATGGCCGTATTCCTTCTTTATCTTTGAGCGGGAAGTGAACTTGAGCACTCTCAGGCCGAATTTCTTCTTCACTATCTCGGCTATGCGGTCATACTTCTCCGGAATCTTCTCGGGCACATCCATCACATATTCCAGCCACACGTTGCCTTTCGTGTATCCCAGAGCCTTGAGGTGTTCGGGATAATAGGGATAATTGTATATTGTGGCCATCGTGGATAGCTCATCAAAGCCCTCGGTGAGCATCCCTTCGTGGTCAAGATCGGTAAATCCGAGCGGGCCTGCCACAGAGTCGAGACCATGCTCAAGCGCCCACTTTTCCACTGCATCCAGCAGAGCGGCGCTCACGGCGCGGTCGTCGATGAAGTCAATGAAACCGAAGCGGCATACGCGTTCATTGTTCTTCTCATTCACCTGCCGGTTGACTATGGCTGCTATGCGCCCCAGCTCGCGTCCGTGTTCATCGCAGGCCATGAAGTAAGCGGCCTCGCAGAAGTCGAAAGCCGGATTCTTGCCGGGCATGAGCGTGTTGACGTCGTCGGAGATGAGAGGCGGCACGTAATAGGGGTTGTCCCTGTAGAGGTCTATCTGAAACTGGGTGAATCGGCGCAGCGATGCGCGGTCGGGATTTATCTGTCTTATGGAAATCATCGATAGATGCGTGATGTGATGTGGAAATGATCAGGCGTGCCATGCCAGGTAGCACACCAACACCGTCATGGCCACTACGAAGGTGAAGATGCAGGCATACATGAGCACGGGGCTTTTTCTCTCTATGGCCATGCGCATGTCGCCCACAGAGCGGTAGCGCCTTATGGGATCGGCGGCCGACGCCACTCTCGCCACTTTGCGCAGGCGTGGCAGAGTGGCTGGCATATTGTCGAGCACCTCGTTGAGAAGCTCTCCATAGCTCCTTATGTCATCGGCCGTGTCCTGGGAGGATAGCTCATCCTTCTGGTCGTAGCCCACGTTGAGGAGCTTGAGGTTTTCGTTATATTCAGTGAAAATGATATTGTCGGGCGTGATGGGATAGTGCACCACATGGTGCTCCTGTATGTACTCAAGTGCATCGAGAAGCTGTGTCTCAAGGCGATGGATGATGCGCGGAGTGAGTCGGTGCTCATCAATGAGGCGCCTGAGCGAGAAGCCGTAGGCGTCATCGAAGATCATTGCCATGCCCACTCCGGGCACCTCTTCATAGTCGTTGACCATCACGATATTGGGATGGGCCAGATTGTAGCGGGTCTCAAACTCGCGCTCCAGCTTGTCCCGATACACGGGATCGGATGCATATTCCTTCTTCAAAGCCTTGAGCATCACCCATTTGCCATGTTTCTTGGCGGTATATACGTCATAGTATTCCTCGGCCCATTCCGGCAGCAGCGTCATTTCGCTCCATTTGCCTGAAGGATCGTGGATCTCCACTTTTCTCTCGCCTTTGCTTGTGTAATGATTCATAATTGATTGCGTTTTTTAGGTTTGGTAAACGGGTGAATGCTCTCTGTGTATGTCTCTCTCTGCGCTCAGTTGATTATGTCGAATCCCGTGTAGCGGCGCAGGCACTCGGGAATCACGATTCCCTCGGGCGTCTGATTATTCTCAAGCAGAGCGGCCACGATGCGCGGCAGGGCCAGGGCGGAGCCGTTGAGCGTGTGGCATAGGTGTATCTTCTTGTCGGCGTCGCGGTAGCGGCATTTCAGGCGGTTGGCCTGATAGCTCTCAAAGTTGCTCACGGAGCTTACCTCAAGCCAGCGCTTCTGTGCGGCGGAGTATACCTCAAAGTCAAACGTGATTGCCGAGGTGAAGCTCATGTCGCCTCCGCAGAGACGCAGTATGTGCCATGGCAGTCCGAGCTTTTCCAGCAGACCCTGCACATGATCCTTCATCTCCTCCAGAGCGGCGTAGGAGTCTTCGGGACGCTCTATGCGCACAATCTCCACTTTGTCAAACTGATGCAGGCGGTTGAGCCCTCTCACATCCTTGCCGTAGGAACCGGCCTCTCGGCGCCAGCAGGGGGAGTATGCGCAGTTCTTCTTAGGCAGCTCTGACTGAGGGATTATCACGTCGCGGTAGATGTTGGTCACCGGCACCTCGGCCGTGGGAATGAGGTATAGGTCGTCGAGACCTACGTGATACATCTGTCCCTCCTTGTCGGGAAGCTGTCCGGTGCCGTAGCCTGAGTCTTCATTGACTACAAAGGGGGGCTCCACCTCGATGTAACCGGCCTTCCAAGCCTCGTCGAGGAAGAACTGCTGCAGGGCACGCTGCAGGCGTGCCCCCTTACCTATGTAGAATGGGAAACCGGCTCCTGTTACTTTCACGCCGAGTTCCCAGTCGATGATGTTGTACTTGCGGGCCAGCTCCCAGTGAGGGAGAGCGTCGGCCGGAAGCTCGGGAATCGTGCCACCGGTCTTTTCCACCACATTGTCGGCGGCGCAGGTGCCTGCAGGAACCGCCTCGCATGGAGTGTTGGGGATGGAAAGGAGCATTTCAATCATCTTGTCCTGCGCCTGCTCCAGCAGGTCTTGCAGACCCTTTGTGCTCTGTTTGAGGGATGCTACCTCGGCCTTGGCCTTTTCGGCTTCCTCGCGGTTGCCGTTTTTCATGTGCATGGCGATGGAAGCGGCCATCTGCTTCAGGCGCGAATTGTCGGAGTCGCAGCGCTGCTGCAGGCGTCGGCGCTCGGCGTCGAGCTCAAGCACTTCGGTTATGGCTGCCCGGCCGTCGAAACCCTTCACGGCCAGCCGCTCTATGATATATTCCGGATTTTCCTTTATGGATGCGAGTGTAAGCATTATCTTGCTGATTTATAGTTTGTTATTAAGGTTTCTTCAGGAGAGCATCTCCTTTACCTTCATGTTGATCGCGCGGCCGTCAGCTCTTCCTGCGAGCGACTTAGAAGCCACACCCATCACCTTTCCCATATCCTTCATGGAGGTTGCTCCTGTGAGGGCTATTATCTTGCGCAGTTCGGCTTCAAGCTCTTCGGCAGAGAGCTGTGCGGGGAGATATTCCTCGAGCACAGCAGCCTCAGCAAGCTCGTTCTCAGCCAGCTCGGGGCGATTGTTTTCAGAATATATTTTGGCGCTTTCGCGGCGCTGCTTCACCATCTTTGTGATAATGGCCACAGCCTTCTCATCGGGGAGCTCGCCGGCGGCACCCTTAGCCGTCTTTGCTTCGAGGAATTCCTTTTTTGCGCCGCGCAGAGCCTCGAGTCTCACACGGTCACGCGCAAGCATAGCCTTGCGTATGTCATCGCTTATCTTGTCAAAAAGATCCATAGCTAAAAATAGTACATAATTCTATTAACCCACAAAGGTAATAAAAAAACGCAAAAAACGCAAAATTTGTTTTTCTGCCTCTGCTTCGGGATTTTGCGACATGTAGCGGGGCAGATAAAACAGGATGTCTTACATATTAATCGAGAGACCTCACGCCGCGGCTGTTTTCGCGATGTGAGGTCTCGGGGTCAATTTATGTATAATGATGCTTAGATCCCGTTAACAAAACATTGTGGAAGGGGGTCTTAATTCCGTTCAGGGAAAGATGCCCAATATTTTTCTACTTTTTCTTCATCAAGCACTTTAAATACAATTCTTTCGTAGGAGTCGGTGTCTTGTTCAGGCAAGCAATCATCTACAGTACCTTGTATGACTTCATAGAGATTACGTTGGAGTATTCCGTAAGAAGTGCGTACCACCATTTCATTTTCTGACACAGACTCGAGGTAAAAATCATATTCCTTTGAGGAGTGATTGTGCCAAATTATCTTTCCGTCGGTTGTGTCGTATTCCCATGTGGCCCAGTCGCTGTATGGGGGCATACCCACATACCCGCCCAGGGCGCGGCGGCATCCGCGGTCGGAGAAATACATTGCTGAGGGTGAGCCTGTGCAGGGTGCTATTATATCCGCGCTGAATATATTGCCACGGGAATCTACAAAGCAGGAACTCTCATAGGCCCATGTCTTGCCATGCACCAGAGTGTTGAATTCTTCTTTTCCGGGTAGTTTATTCACGGATGTTGCCGGTAAGTCAGTCCCTTCATTAATTGGGGCGGGCTCATCGCTGCTGCATGCCGCAAGCAGGATTACGGGGATCAGGAAAGCTAAAAATTTTTTCATATTGGTTTAGGTTTAGAGTTAATTATGTAACAAAGATAAAAAAATATTTTGTAATTGCAAATATTTGCAATTTATTTTTTAAAAATTACTTGATAAGTAATCTATACGTGGTATTAAGAGCGTATTATAATTATATTTTTTATGTATTATAATTATATTTTATTATTTGATTTAATAAGCTCTTTTATTGTCATGTTGTGTATTGGGTAATGGGGTCTTAGCCGGTAAGCAGATATGCATGCCATATGAAGATGGGTGCGTAATGGGTAATCAGAATATATATGTTGCTCTTAGGGGAGAGTGTTTTGGGGCGATGAGAGGGCAAATTAAAGGTTAATATTTGTAAAATAAAATATTATTTACCAATGTAAATCTTTGAATTACACTGTAATCTGAATTTTAACACTTGAGATATGTGGAATATTTAAATATTTTACATTAACTTTGCGGTGTAAAATATTAAACGAATCACTTAATAAATTTAATTATTTTCTATTATGGCAGAACTTACTGAAAAGAAAGACGAGTTTATCTCAGGCAAGCCTCTCACTACCGACAATGCAGGAGACGTATCTCCCGCGCTTCTCTCCAACGCCATCGACAAGGCTATAGTGAAGATCAGGCCCATGGCCACTCCCCTTGACCAGATTTCCCGCATGGGTCACGTGAGGCGTGTGGACTCGGTGGAGGTGGACTATTACTCGGTGGACACGCGCGCCGATCGCGATGTGGTGAAGCGTTTCTCCCAGAAGCGGGGCGAGGAGGGCGCAGAAGAGACCATCTATCAGCTTGAGGTGGAGCATCCTTCGCGCTTCGAGGCCACCGACACGTTTACGGCCGGCGATGCAGTCACCGGAGCCATGTACTACATCCTTTCCAAAGGCCCGGACGGAGTCATGCTCTGCGTGCAGCTCGGAGGGAGGAACGATGGCAGCGACCTGCCCGGAGAGGGTGCCGAGATCGTGCGCATGGGGCGCGCTGCCACTCAGCTCGATGTGCAGACCCCACAGTATGCGGCGCTCCCCACCAAGCGCTCCAACTATTGCCAGATTTTCAAGATGCAGATAGAGCAGAGCCTCGTGATGAAACTCAGTCACAAGGAGATAGGCTGGGACTTCAATGATCAGCAGGAGGCGGCTGTCTACGACATGCGCCTGGGCATGGAGAAGCAGTTTCTCTTTGGCCGCAAGGGCAAGGTCTATGATCATCTCAAGCAGGAGAGCGTGACCTTCACAGGGGGGATATGGCACCAGGCCGGCAAGGATATAAATGTGGATCTGGCCACGTTTGACTCCAAGGCGCTCGTAGACATGCTATGCGCGGCCTTCAGCGAGAACAGCGGCTCGCGGCGCAAGGTGCTCCTGGCGGGACGCGACCTGATCTCAGCTCTCAACAAGCTCGACAACACGCGGGTGATAACCGCGCGCGACCAGGTCACGCAGTGGGGTATAGATTTCTCTGAGCTGCAGAGTAAGTTCGGACGCCTCTTTGTGGTGTATTCCGATATCTTCGACACTATGGGGATGCCCGGCAATGGCCTGGTGATCGATCCGGAGTACATACAGAAGCATGTGTTCATTCCATTTACGGCCGACACGCTCGACCTGCGGGGAAGCGGGCAGCGTAACACGGAGGCTACTGTGCTCACCGAATCGAGCTGCCTCACGCTGCGTTATCCAGAGGCCCATGCACGTGTAATAGGCGCTTGATCATGAGGAGTTTTACCGAGGAAGAACTGCTGACGGAGTGGCGTCGCCGACTGGGACTTCTCTCTCAGGACTGCGGGTGCCTGGTGAACCGTCATGATGCCACCGACCTCGATGCACTCTTGCGCGGCCGGCTTCGGAGCTGGTATGCCTCGCTGCTCGGCCGCGCTCCCTCGGCGCTCTTGCCGCAGAGGGATATAGCAGGGGAGGCGGTGCAGATGGAGAATGGTGATGGATGGCAGCGCATAGAGCTGCCGGCTTCCTGCGGAAGGCTTGTGAGCCTCAGGCTCGAGGGATGGCAGAGAAGTGTGTGCCGCACGGAGGCGCCCGGGAGCGCGGCCGAAGAGATAGCCCGCTTTCCCGGCCTGGAGCCTACGGCCGACCAGCCTCTCGCTTTGGCCGAGGGGAGACTGATATGGGCGCGCCCGGCAGGCAGGGTGAGGGAGCTTGTGATGGTGATGCCGCCTGTAGACGGAAGCTATATGCTCGATGAGTCGCTGCTCGATTCCTTGCCGGATGAATTGTAGTAATACATAAATGCAGATTTATACAGATATGAAAATGATAGAAAGTGCGAGAGCGGCGTGGCTCTCGGGGGCAGCGCAGCGCAGCCGGCGGCGCCGCTTCAAGGATTTCACCTATGGACGCCAGTGGGGCGACTATTGCCGTTCAACCGACGGACGGCGCATGACGGAGCGTCAGCGCATGGAGGAGGAGGGACGTATCCCTATCACCAACAATATCATACGCCAGATGGTGAAGAGTATCGTAGGGCGCTATCGCTACCTGAGCGTTCAGGCCTCGATGAAGGAGGGGGAGGCGCCGCTGGGCATGCTGGCCCGCGCGCTTGAAGGGAGTGCGGGAGAGCAGGCCGACATCGATGCCCGTTCGCTTGAGGAATTCCTCATATCGGGCACGGTCATACAGCGTCTGGGAGAGGAAAGGGCCGAGGCCGTGAGTCTGGAGCGATTCTTTTACCGTCCTTTCACCAGGAGCGATGGCAGCGACTGCCGCCTCATGGGGATGCTCCATGATATGTCGCCTGCCGAGGTGATAGCTCGTTTTGCGGGGGGCGACCCTCGGCGTGCGGCGGCCGTGAAGGAGGCGTTCGGAAGGGAGAGTGGCGCAGGCCACAGCCTGTTTGCCTCCGAGGGGGAGGGCAATATAGAGTTTGACCGTCCCTCGATGCCAGGCACATGGAGAGTGGTGGAGCTATGGGAGAAGGTGGGGAGCGAGTGGCTTGAGGTGTATGATCCGTTCACGAGAGTCACAGGCTTTGAGGAGCCGGAGGCCCTGGGCAGGCTTGAGGCATTGAACCGTGCGCGCAAGAGCGTAGGGAGCGAGCCGCTTGAGTGGGAGCATGTGGCCAGGGAATGTTGGAGAGAAAGATGGCTTGCGCCCGACGGCACTCTGATCAAGGAGACGCGTGGAGGGGAGCCCCCGTTTGTGATGCGTTTTTATCCCATGATCGACGGCGAGGTGCATTCGCTGGTGGAGGATGTGGTGGATCAGCAGAAATATGTTAACAGGCTCATCTCTCTTCTCGACCACATCATCTCCTCAAGTGCCAAGGGAGTGCTACTGTATCCTTCCGACCAGCTTCCCGACGGCTTCACCTGGCGTGACCTGCGCCGCATATGGAGCACCCCCAACGGCATCATGCCCTATAAGCGCACGGCGCGCGGAGTGAGTCCCGAACAGGTGCACACGGGGAGTGCCGTGGGGGCCGGCGCGGCCGACATGCTCAGGACTCAGTTGCAATTGTTTGAAGAGATATCCGGCTCTACGGGCGCCCTGCGTGGGAGCTCTGCGAGTGCCGCCGGCGAGGGGATGTTTCGCGCCGAGCTTGAGAATGCCACGATCTCTCTGCTTGATGTGCTTGCGGCTTTTCGCGCTTTCATAAGGCAGAGGGATGTGGAGATGGATGCTATCAGGGTTTATAATGAAAACGACAGGAACTATGCGGAGTCTTGAGCTGGCCATGAGTCAGAATCCGGATGGCGCTCCCCGGGTGACAGGCTCTGTGAGTCTCTGTCATAATCTCTGTGAGAGCGGAGGCGTGCTTGAGGCTGTGGCTCCCCGCCGCAGGGTGGCTGAGACAGGAATGCCCCCTGTGGCCTGCGACAGGCGGGATGATTGCATGAATATCTTCTGCCAGGATGATGACGGCTCCCTGTGGTGGAGCTGCCGGATGTCTGATGGGGGAGATGTCTATTATCCGGGCATCCTTCTTGCCGAGCTGCAGGAGAGGGTGGCGCAGGGAGAGGGTGTGGGTGACTTCATGGCTTTCCGAGGGGAGAGCGGCAAGATATATTTCGCGCGGCGCGCCGAAGAGGGTTATGAGTGGCTCGGGCAGTTGCCTGCCGCACCAGCATTCATAGCCGATGCCGAGAGTGAGTTGAGTTTCGTGGCCACGGTGCCTGCAGTGGGCTTCAAGAGGGTGCAGGATGATCTTAGAGGAGGATTAGACGCCGAGAATGCCCGACGGGTGGGTGAGGCTCTTCTCACCGGTATTGATGATGCCATGGCTTCGGCCAGGCGCAGTGGCTACAGAGTGGCGCCTGCCATGGTGAGAGTGGCCTGGAGGCTTTGGGACGGACGTCTGCTTCATGTGAGCGATGCCGTGAGAGTGTCCGGGGCCGGGGCCACTCCCGGCAGGGAGCGTGTGTTTCTCTCGCTTGCGTATTCTGACAAGGGCTTCACGGGCACTGAAGCCGGGTCGGTGTCGGTCTATGGCTACAGGCTGCGTGTGGTGCCTGCGGCGCCTCTGCCTGCTGCCTGGCGACATGTGGTGAAGGGGGTGGAGATATGGGTGAGCAGGGAGCCGGAGTGTCTTCGCGCCGGAGAGTTGCCGGGAGCTGTATTATCGGTAATGCAGGGGAGTGCCTCGCGCCTTGCCTGCAGTTATCCGGCCCGTAATATCCCGGAGATGGAGGCAGAATTGCCGGATCTGCCCATGAGCGTGCAGGCGTCTGCCCATGAATGGGTGAATGCCGTGTCGGTGGGGGTGGATTCCGAATCACCGGAGGATCTCGCCATGACGGGCAGGCGTATACCCGAGGGTTGCGGCGGCCATTGGGGTGACAGTTGCGACTCTCTGCTGGGGCATGGAGGCTTCCTGCATGTGGCTCAGGGGAGTGTGGTGCGCACGTCGGTGAGAGGCAATCCTCTCGTGCCTGGCAGCGAGACAGGCGATGTGGGAGACCGTGTGCTGCACATGTGGCCTCAGCTCACAGGGGGCGGTGCTTTTACCCGCCAGTATATCTATCTCGCCACGGGGCGCGGGCTTGTGGCGCTCACTCATGATGCCGAGGGTGTTCACACGAATTGCCGCATGGTTTGGCCTGTAGCAGTGGGCGGTTACCGGCAAGGGGTTGCCACGGATGCGGGGCTCTTCGTGAGGACTTTGGCCGGCGAGATACTCAGGGTGCGCGACTCCCGCTGCGAGGTGATGCTGCGCCGAGTGGAGGGCATGGAAGGCATGGCCTGGAGCGGATGCCGCGGCTGGCTCATGCTCATGGGGAAGGAGCGCTCTCTGGTGCTTCAGGCCGATGCCGGGTGGCGTGCTTTTACCTGCGACATGGTGTGGCGTCCGCTCCAGGGATGCCGCTGGCGCCGGCTGGGCTGGTATGAGCAGAGGCGCGGCAGGGTTCTATTCTATGATCTTGACGCCGGAGAGGATGCTGACAAGAGTGCCGGATGTGTGTATTCCCTAAGACTTGCGTCGCCACCGGAGGCTACGCGCATGCCCAGGCTGTGGATAGGAGCGGAGGGGATGCCTCTCAATGCGCAGGTCGTGGTGAGGTGCGGCATAGGCAGCTCCCGCACCGAGCTGCTTCGCGCCGGGTTGCAGGGGCCTTGTGAGGATGGGGTGAGCCTGGATGTGCTTGTTCCCCGGGGGGCTCCGGGAAGAGGGCTTGATTATGAGTTAAGCATAGCGGGAGTGTGCGGACGTGTGCGCGAGGTGTGCTGGCTCAGAGACAGAAGTATTGTTAAATAAAATAATTGAACTGATATGAACAGATTGCCTTATAATGTGGAAATAAGTCATTGCCCCGGAGCCGGGGCACGTCTTTGCGGGCGTTGCTACCGCAATCTTCTCTTCAGAAAGTGGGAGAGAATGTCGAGGCACGAGCGCGAGGCGATATTGCTGCTTCCAGCCTCGATGCGAGGGCCGGGATGTACCACCTTTTATGACGTGGCACGCATAGACAAGGGTTTTTACCGACGTAATGACAGGGGTGGGGTATGATGCATGACATGGAGCTTGAGATAGATCTCGGCAGTCTTGCCGTGAAATATCGGTCGCACCTGGCGCTTGTGTGTGGAGGCGTGACCGACGGGATGCGCATAAGCAGGGCTTCGGCACAGTCTATAAGCTGGCATAGTGTCTCCGACAGGGAATTCATGGAGCATGAGCTTCTTGAGGGATTCAGGCTGGCTGTGAGAAGGCTCAGGGCCTGGTGCGGCCGTGCCGTGATGGGGTATCCGCTCTCGCGCATCACGCTGCGGGTGGATGAGAGTTTCGATGGTTTTGACTTCATGATGCGGTTTGCGCTTGAGCGTTTCATCCTTCTGCGGGCACTTGCCAGCAAGCTGTGTTGCCATGACAAGGGGGTCGATGCCGTGATGCGCAGCCTCATAGAGCGACATGACAGGGAGGCCGGAGAGGAACTTGATAGTGTGGTGGCCATGATGGCTTTGTGTGAAAATAACAAGTAGTGTAAGCTATGGACAGGAATAGGAATTTACAGCTGAATATGGCAGTGGGCATGGTGGTGCTCGGGGCAGGTCTGCTGCTCGGCGCCTTCATGGCTCCGCCTCCGGGTCAGATAGATGGTTCGGTGCTTGTGGCTTTCGGAGAGATACTTACTTTTGCCGGCGCTCTTGCCGGGATAGATTACAGATATAGAAACCGCAATTGAACAGGATATGAGAAAGATTAGAGAGATTATAGTGCATTGTTCCGCTACAGCTGCGGGCAGGGACTTCGGTGCTTCCGACATAGACCGCTGGCACAGGGCGCGAGGCTTCAACGGGATAGGCTATCATTATGTGGTGAGGCTCGACGGACGTGTGGAGCCCGGACGTGCCGAGAGCAGGCAAGGCGCGCATTGCCTGGGTCATAACGCCCATTCCATAGGGGTGTGCTACATAGGAGGTCTTGCCGCCGATGGCAAGACGCCTGCCGACACCCGCACGACGGCGCAGAAAGCTTCGCTGTCGCGGCTGATAAGGATGCTGAGGGAGCGTTATCCGGGGGTGGAGGTGCATGGCCACAGGGAGTTTGCGGCCAAGGCGTGTCCCTGTTTCGATGCACGCCGGGAATATATGTCGGGTTTGCTCGGGGCCGTGGTGTGTCTGAGCCTTCTGCTTGCAAGCTGTAGCACTTCTCGGCAGGCAGTGAGAGAGGAGGCTCGCGAGGAGGTGTCGGAGGTGAGTGTGAGCGAGACAGTGAGCGAGATGGAGCTTGATTCTGTCATTAACAGCATCGCAGTCAGGGCCGACAGTGTCGTGGCTGAATATGAGGGGCGCTCCCCTGTGCCGCGCCGTGTGAGGCTCTATGGCGTGGACGGACGCAGCAGCGGGAGTGCAGGAAAGGTCAGAGCGAAGGAATCGGTAGAGAGCGTAGGCCGCCGGGATAGCCTGGAGGCGCATGAGGAGGCTCGGGAGCCCCGGAGTGGATTTCCTGTGTGGCCTGTCGCTCTTGTGGCCGGGTTGCTTCTGGGCCTTTTGGCGAGGTTCAGAACTCGGTGAAACAGAGGGGCAGGGTGGAGGCTACGGAGGGAAGGATGTAGACAGCTTCGCTGCCGTAGAGTATTACTTCGATGGGTGCGTGCTGCATCTGTTCGTATTCAAGCAGGGCCTGGCGGCATGCGCCGCATGGGCTTATGGGGAGGCTCTGGAAGTCTCCCCCTTTTTCTGCCGCTATGGCTATGTGGGTTATGGTCTCGCCTTTATAGTTGGCGCCTACGGCAAACACGGCCGAGCGTTCGGCGCATGTGCCGGAGGAGAAGGCGGCGTTTTCCTGATTTGCTCCCTTGATTATAGTGCCTGATGCAAGACGTATGGCAGCTCCTACGTGGAAGTGGCTGTAGGGGGCATAGGCTCCGGCTGTGGCCTCTTTGGCCTGCTCGACAATTGCCGCGCGCAGGGGTGAGAGTTCCGAGGGGAGGTAGGATTCTACGGGTATTGTGACGGGAATTTTTTTCATATCGAAAAAAGTGGTTAAATTTGTAGGTAGTTTTTTCCCTACTTAATTTTTCTACTTAACAAAGATAGGCATTTAAATGTTGCGTAACAAGTTTTTTACAATAATTCTGATGATTTTTCTCTCCGTGCCTATGTTGCATGCTGACAAGTATGAGGATTATGTGGCCGAGTATTCGGGCATAGCTGTGGCCGAGATGCGCCGCAGCGGGATTCCGGCTTCTGTCACGTTGGCGCAGGGTCTTCTTGAGAGTGCTGCCGGAAGGAGCACGCTTGCCACTGAGGGCAACAATCATTTCGGCATAAAGTGTCACAGCGACTGGCGCGGCGAGACAATGCTGCGCGATGATGATGCTCCGGATGAGTGCTTCAGAGTCTATAGTTCTGCTGCCGAGAGCTTTGAGGATCACACTCGCTTCTTGCAGCGGAAGCGCTATGCGTCGCTCTTTGAGCTTGAGCCTACCGATTACAAGGGATGGGCCTATGGGCTGAGCCGCTGCGGCTATGCCACCGATCCCAATTACGGGCCGCGTCTCACGGCTATCATAGAGCGCTACGGGCTTTACAGATATGATCGTGAGGGGGGTGCCGGAGAGCTTGATGCAGAGTTTATAGTGCAGGCTCTCAGGAGCACTCATGTGGTGAGCATGAGCGGGGGCAGGCATTTTGTGATAGCTTATCCTGGTGACAGCTATGAGAGCATAGCCGGGGAGCTTGGCATGGATGCTGGCAGACTTGCCCGCTGCAATGGCGATGTGGCTCTTTCTGACTGGATGGAGGTGTATCTTCATTGAAAAAAACAGACTCTCTGATGGTAAGGATAGGAATGGGCGGCGCATGCCGTGATGATGCGGAGCTGATTGCGCTTGCGGAGCGTGTGGCCCGCGGGGGTATGCCGAAGGAGGCAGAGGTGTTTTATGAGGGCCGCAACAGGGTGGCGCGTCTCAAAGTATGTGGCATGAGCCTGATAATAAAGGAGTTCGGGGTGCCTAATCCGGTCAATCGTTATGCTTATGTGACTTTGCGCCGCAGCAAGGCGCGCAGGAGTCTGGAGCATGCTGAGCGGTTGCTTGAGATGGGATTTGCCACTCCTGCGCCTGTAGCTTGGATCGAGGTACGCGACTGGCGTGGGCTTGGTCTCAGCTACTATATATGCGAGGAGGTGAAGGGGCGCGATCTAAGGGAGTGGCGTGATAATCCGGAGATAGATGAGGTGCTGGAGCCACTTGCCGCCGAGATGGGACGGCTGCATTCTTACGGGGTGTGGCACAAGGATTTCAGCCCCGGGAATGTGATATATACCAGAGAGGGCGATGCCTTCCGGTTTTACTATATAGACCTCAACCGCATGCGCTTCGGGGTGAGAGGCCGCGACATGCTCATGAGTAATTTCAGGGCCATAGGCCGGGAGGAGGAGGCAGCGCGACTTGCAAGAATATATGCTGCCTACAGTCCCTTCGGGCTGAGTGCGGCTGAGGCGGAGAGCATAGCGCGCCGAGAGCGCCGGGCATTCCTGCGGAAGCGGCCCAAGGCGCGCCTTGACGGGGAGTGAAAAGTGATAAAATCATCAGTCTGTTTTGATTATTCGTGGAGATTTCATAACTTTGCGATGCAGAATCGGAGCGAGCAGTAGCGCCGATGGGAAGATTACATCACCCCGGCAATTCGGCCTCAAGCAGCTGAAAGTGATGGAACGGCTCTTCTTCCCTATGGCCGGCACAGATGACGGCAGACTCTTGCAAGAGTCCGAGCCTGAGTGTGAAGCCGGAATCTTAAGAGAATGATGTAAACCGCATTAGAGCATTCTCTAAGTCATATTATTGTGTCCCGTTTGCAATATTTTTGTATAACCGATGTTAGCGGCGTGGGGGTATGCCTTGTGGCGCAGCATCATAATATTGAAAATATGCAAAGAGCAACCGACTTCGGGAGAGACGGGGAAGCCGTAAGCCTTGACATAGGAATAATCATCAGGGATGAACTGAGGCGTCAGGGTCGCAGTGCGATATGGCTCGCCTCAAAGATAAATTGCGACAGAAGAAATGTGTATGACATATTCTCTCGTTCGTATATCGATACCGGATTGCTTTTTCGCATCAGCCACATATTGAATTTTGATTTTTTTCGGTATTATTCCGAGGCTTTGCGCGATTCCGGCGTTCAATAAGTGAAAGCAAAACCCTGTCTCCCGGTGTGGCCGAGCCTTGCCGGGGGACAGTTTTTTTTCGTTCAACTGCAGTGTCTGTGTATAGAGAGGCAGGTGTCAATCTTTATAAAGAGGCTCGACGTATCCTCCACCCAGTACAGAGTTAAGCCATAATGCGAGAGCGCGGGCATTGGCACGGTTGTTGACGAATGTCTTGGATGTCTTGAGCGTGCCTTTAGGAGTGTATATGAAGAAAGTTACATTGCTGCCTGAAGTGTTGCTGAATACGAGGTTTCCGTTGTTGCCGGAGAATTCATACTTCTGGTAGATAGGCGCCACGAGCTGCTTGCCGTTGTAGTCGGTGCATCCGATTTTGTCGCCTTTCTTCACTACTATCACGTCGTAATCATAGCCTTTAAGGCCGTTGTATCGTCCGAAAGGTATGATTCGCTTGCCTTCTATGTTGGTCACGGCGATGCTTCCCTGTGGATCGGTCATAGTGAAGCACCATTTCGATCTGTCCTTACCGGCCTTATTTCCCTCCTTGAGGTTGCTGTCGGGGAATTCGGCGGGCACGATTTCCTCTCCCTGAAGGTTTATCACACCCCAGTTTGAGCCGTTGGACACCCATAAGGCTTTTGCGTTCATGGTGGGGTTTCCCACTCCAGTGTATTTGCCGGGCTGGGCTACGATATTTTTGGATTCGGCATTGAATATGCCCATGGAGTCTCCATTGTAGAAGCGGATTACGTTAGACTGTTTCACAGGGCTTATCTTGTCGTATTCCGCGGGAAGAACGAGAGTTCCGGTTTTATCATAGAGTCCGTATTTTCCGTCCTTACAATAGCGTATGAGTCCGACGTCGGCGAGGCTGCGGAAGGGACAGTTCTCCGCATCGCCTCCGGCCACAGAGAAAGAGGATCCGTCTTTGTAGGTCACGATCCAGCTTCCGTCGGCATACTTGAAGTCGACGTTGGGATCCATGTTGCTGTCGACATCCTTCAAATATTTCCAGGGGTCGTCATCGAAGTCGCTGTGAAAATCACCGTCGACAATGTATACTTTATCGTTGGCTTCATCATAATACGCCCCTTTGGAAGTGAAGAAGTCTGTCATGAGCCAGAGATGTGAAATTTTGGGAGTCGGGGCTCTCTGAAGTATTCCCCGTGCAGACCACACTTCCTCGCCGTCGCGGTAGATAGTGAACAGATCCTTGTCGCCGAATTGTGAGTTGGTGAGAATTACTCTTGTGCGCTTGGTGTTACAGACCACATCGGCGAGAGCCGGAAAGTTATTCATGAAAAGCAGCAGGAACAATGCCGAGATTCTCAGAGCATGTCGCATGGTAACAGATAAGCTTTGTTTTCTCATTGGTTTTTAGGTTATTTAGATTATTTATTTGCAAAGTTAGCGATATTGTCGCTGTGGAGAAGTAAAATAATGTGACAAATAATATCACATCGTGACAGGGAAAACTTATATGTACATATGTAACCGTCCCTCCGAGGCTTTGCCTCGGAGGGACGGTTACATCGTAGTCAGGAGTGGTTTATCGGGCCGGATGCCATGTTGTCTCAGCCACGCCGGCAGCGTGATTGTAATGGCGGGAGAGGATGAAGAGCCAGTCGCTGAGGCGGTTGAAGTAACGCAGCACGAGGGGGTCTACGTAGCTTTCCGCTGCTAAGGAGAGGATGCGGCGCTCGGCGCGGCGACACACAGTGCGGGCTATATGGGCTTCGGCGCTTGCACGGGTACCTCCGGGAAGCACGAAAGCATGTGCCTTGGGCACTTGATCATCGAGAGCGTCTATGGCATGCTCTATGTCGGTTATATCCTCTTCTGAGAGACCCTTTATGGATGGTGTGGTGCCCGGTTCCACGTCGGTGGCCAGATATGCGCCTACATCGAAGAGGCGGTTCTGCACGGCTGCCAGGAGGCTCTGTATGGCCAGTGTATTATTGTCGAAAGAGGCGAGCAGGCCGAGATGGGCCGAGAATTCATCTACAGTGCCGTAGGCTTCAAGACGGGTACTGTTTTTATTTATGCGCTTGCCTCCCACGAGAGAGGTGGTGCCGGCATCGCCTGTGCCGGTGTAGAGCTGTGATTTTGTCATGGTCTGTTGTAGTGTGTTAGAAGAAATATCGGATGTATATTTCTCTTATTAACGAAGGAGAGGCGGGAATTGTTTCATAGTTCCGGGGGCGATACATACCAGTCGGCCGTATCTTCAATCTCCTGCGGGAGAGGATCAGGCTCCGGAGGGGGCGCGTAGCGAGAGGGATCGGCCGGAGGCACCGGCGTGAGCTCTGCATCGGCGTCTCGCAGGGCCCGGTTGAGGGCTGACCGGGTCTCGGCCAGGCGCTTCTTGAGGGAGGCGATGCGCTTCTCGTAGGCCTCAGAGATCTGGTTTACACGGCCGAACATCTCTTCAAGCTCAAGGATCTTGCGCTCCTGCTCGGCGTAGAGGGCGCGGTCGGCCACAGCCTCTTTCTCAAGGCGGCTTATTTCGCGGCGCCGGCACTCGGCTTCATCACGGAGGCCGGTGTTTGACTCTATCTCTGAGAGAAGCCGGCATCGTAGTTCCTCTATATCAGTGTTGGCGCACATCAGGTCATGACGCAGCCCCTCGGCCTCCGTCTCCTTCTCGTTGAGGAGACGGGCGGCACGGCGCGGATGGAGAAATATGAGCAAAGCTCTGTGCATGACAATTTTTTAGGACAGCCTGTCATTCGGGTTTGATAGGCTCGATGCCTTCCTTGAACACGACTCCCAAGGAGCGGCGTCCGTTGATGGCTATGGTGAGCGGTGTCTCAAATCGCACGATGCGCAGGGCCTCGCTCTCATAGACGGCCGGGAGTGCGTCGAGGTAAGCGTGGTCAAAGAGGCCGTTGCCCTTGGCCTCGTTCACGGTGAAGTATCCCACACCGAAGCTCGTAAGGTTCTGGAAGAAATGAGTGCCCTGGCTCGGCTCGATGCTGTAGCCCGGCAGGGCAGTCTCCACGATGAGTCGCGCGCCGGTGATCTGCGGCCACTTCACGGGTATTCCCAGGGCATGGTCAGATGAGCCCCATCGGCCGGGGCCTACGAGAATGTAGCCTTCGCCATCGGCCGCGAGCCGGCGGTTGATTTCCTCCACTTCTGCCGCGACGGCCGGATTGTGGGTTGAGTCGAATGCCTGAGGCTTGACGTAGACCACATGCCGCACGCCGTCCATGAGTCCGTGGCCGAGGGCTGTGTCAGAGCGCAGGATGAGGTCGGAGTCGGGGTGAGACATTATCGAGTCGTCGAGCATCTCTTTCTTGTCGACAATGGGGCGTATCTGAAGCCAATAGACAGTGCCTTTGCGGGGAGATGAGGAGGTTATGTCCTTGTCGATCACTCCGGCAAACTCTATTTCCACAGGTCTCCCCATGGCCTGTTGCCCTGCCGAGAGCATGAATTCCACGCACTTGGCCAGGGGGAACATGTCGTGGCGCAGCACATTGGCGAAGGTGACTACCTTGCGTCCGCGTCCGGCATCGGTGTCGCGCATCACGGAGTCGATGGCGTCGTAGGTGCTCACCATGTATTTCAGTGCGCCCGTGCGTGCGGCTTCCGAGACATCGAGAGTGCTTATGTTGAAGTCATCCTTCACCTTGAAGCTCTCAGTGAGGTCGGCGCAGGGGAGGGCGTTGAATCTGGTCTGCGTGTCGCGCAGGGCGAGGTCGAGCGTTGAGGTCTGGAGCACCGAGGCGGGGTGGGAGGGGGAGAAGCGCAGGGCTCGGCCACCGTCCACAATATATTTGCCCAGGCCCACGGCCACTTCGGCCACACCCTCTTCTGGGACTTCGCCGGCCAGGGGATAGTAGTTGAGCGAGCGCCCCACTCCAGAGAAGGATGGGTAGTGGAAGTCGCCGTGGGTCTCTCCTGCCACTTCCTGGATTATTACGGCCATCTTCTCCTGGTCTATGAGATTGCTTGTGGCGTTCATGTAGGCCTTGGAGTCGGAGAAGAAGACGGAGGCGTATACGCTCTTTATAGCGTCGGTGAGGAGTCGGAGCATGCGGTCGTAGTCGGGCAGACGCGGTATCATGTAGGTGCTGTAGACACCGGCGAAGGGCTGGTAGTGGGAGTCTTCCAGCAGGGATGATGAGCGCACAGCCAGCGGGGAGTCCACTACATCGAATATGGCCATGAGGTCATCGCGCACGCTTTCGGGAAGGCGTGCCCGGAGGAAAGCGTCGAGTATCTCCTGGTCGTCGGCCGAAGATAGCGCGAGCGGGTAGAGGCCGTTGCTTTCCATGAATTCATCGAAGATGTCGGTGCAGAGCACTACGGTGCGCGGGATTGTGATCTGCGCTCCGTGGAAGTTCTCGCATTGGGGATTACGCTTTATTATTGAGTCGATGAAAGCCAGGCCTCTCCCCTTGCCCCCCATGGATCCCTGCCCGATGCGGGCGAAGTTGGAGTAGCTGTCGAAGCGTTCTTTCTTGAATACGGCCACCACGCCGCGGTTTTTCATGCGCCTGTACTTGGCTATGCACTCCGAGATGAGTAGCCTCACGGCCGGCACCTGGTCGATGCTCGTCATGCGCAGGGTCTTGAGTGCCGAGGCTATAGGGAAGAGAGCGCGGGAGTAGAGCCAGCGGGAAATGTCGTTGTTGCGGGAGTGGGCGAAGAGAGCATCGTCGGGTATGTTATACACGTTGCGCTGCAGAGCCTTGAGGTCGGGCAGGCGCATTATCTCTTTGTGCGAGACGGGGTCGGTCACCACGAAGTCGCCGAATCCGAATAGGAATCTCACGGCGGCACGCAGTTCCTGCGGGAAAGTCTTGGAGGTCTTGTCTATGAAATGGCCGGAGAAGGGGGCCACGTAGTCGCGGTTTTCCACCTCGGAGCTTTCAACGATTATGGGTATGCAGGGATCTGCCGCGCGCACGTATGATGCGAATCGTATTCCGGCCTTCTTGTCCTGCTCTCCTTCGCGGGGGTATGACACGTCGGTTATCACGCCGAGCATGCGCCCGGCGTATCTGTCGTAGAGTTCGCGGGCCTCCTCATAGTTTCGGGCGAGCACCACCTTGGGGCGTCCGCGCATGCGCAGCATCTGTTCATGCTCGTTGAGAGCCTCGGTGGAGAATTCACGGCTCTGTGTGAGGAGGAACTTATATATGTGCGGAAGCACAGAGGAATAGAATCTCACGGAGTCTTCCACCACGAGGATCGTCTGCACGCCCACTTCCTCCACATCCTTCTGTGCGTTCATCTTGTCTTCAAGGAGCTTTATGATGGCCAGTATGAGGTCGACGTTTCCGAGCCAAGAGAACACGTAGTCCACTCCCGAGAGGTCTTCGTTCTCGAGGCGTCGGCTCACTTCCTTGCTGAATGGAGTGAGCACCACGAATGGCACTTCGGGCCACATTGTCTTGATGTTGCGGGCTTCAGTGAAAGTTTCGGATACGTCCACTCCGGGCATCGCTATGATGAGGTCGAACGTCTGAGATGCAAGCAGGCTGTGGGCTTCGGCAAATGTGGCGGCTTTGGTGAAGCGCGGCGGCGATGAGAGGTTGAGGGAGACATACTCCATGTATACCTGTTCCTCTACGCGTCCGTCCTCCTCCATCATGAAGGCATCGTAGGGGGTGGCTATGAGGAGTACGTTGAAAATGCGCCGCTGCATGAGGTCGGCAAATGCGGTGTCCTTCAGATAAAGGCGCGAGATGGCAGCTTCGTTGATTCTATCCATAGAGAGGGGAGGTTATAGAGAAAAATAAGGAATCGGCCCGATGCGGATTGCATCAGGCCGAATCAGAATAGTAGCGGGATCGAGAATTGAACTCGAGACCTCCGGGTTATGAATCCGACGCTCT
>CAJTTA010000017.1 GCA_910579305.1 uncultured Muribaculaceae bacterium | reverse complement strand
ACTTGAAAATTAGATGTTTAACAGCATAAATTTAAATTTTGTCATCTACTAAAAAGTCATAGCCACACCATTCATCGGTAAAGAGCGTTGCGGTGCGCTTTACTGCTTTGAGGATAGGTGGTGTAAGGGATTTAACGGAAGTGTCCTTTACCACCTTGCAAATCACGTTTCCACCCCGTTGAAGCATTCCGAGAACAGGAACTTTATCTTTGAAACTTCTGCCCTGACTATTCTTGACCTTCTTATTGGCGTGTCGGTTTTTATTCTTGCCTCCGACAAAGGTTTCATCCAACTCAACTTCACCGTCTAACTTCTCCAAATGAATACTATGGAATGTCCTGCGGATTTTATGCAAAAGAAACCACGATGTTTTCAGTGTTACGGATATATCCTTCGCTAATTGGGTGGCGGATATTGACTTCTTATGATTGCAGATAAGATAGATAGCCATGAACCACTTGCGTAGAGGCAACTTTGTTCCTTCAAATATCGTACCTATACGCACGTTGAAATTCTTGCCCGTGTTCTTACACCGATAATAACCATCGCCACGATGGTAAACCTTTGAAGTGGGGTCATAAGGAGATACTACTCCATTCTCCCAACGTTTACTTTCGAGGAAGGCGATGCAAGCCTCCTCATTTGGGAATGCTTCAAAGAAGTCATACAGCGAGTTAAATGCTCCAAAGTTTACTTTATCCATTGTCCAACCTGTTTGGGGTTGGGTTTAGTAACTTTGGTGACTTTTTGTAGCAGAGCCAAAAAACGCCTAAAATCCGTGGAAGTTAGGCGTTGTTGCGAGATAAATAACTGAAAGACAAACTGACATTATCAAATGTTAAACTTTCTAAACGACAAGGGTAATGTCGTATAAACTCACCATAATAAAATGATTTCTTATCTTACTTAAAGAGCAATGCCATGCAACACATCTTCACCCCATATCTCCCAATTCGCGACACTCGCATTCCTGTTATCGGGCTTATATCTCTATGTCTCACAGCTGTCGTGATGCTCTTCTTTACATCTTCGCCACTTAATGCCAACCCCTGGTGGGGGCTATTGTTAGGAGCTTGCCTGTCAGCATTGCTGCTATGCCTCATATTGTCAGTGTCAGGCCTGTGGAAATCCAATACGGGCTCTGAGAAGGGAGCGAAATCGCGAAGATCGCAAGAGGAAAGAAAATATGACAGCTTCCGGAATAGAAATGCTCTCACGACCGTATTGCATGATCTTGAATCACTGGAGCTAAGGCCTGTGATGGAGGGAGGATCAATAAACGTATCATATCATGGAGGATACTTCAGGATCATGCCTCTATCCGATCATATGCTGCGCATAGTATATCCATGCATATACATTGTAGAGAATGAGCGCCAGGATATGCTTGCAAGAATAATAAATCGGGTAAACGACCTGACTCCTGTCATAAAGCTCACATCCGGTCATCATACATTTGAAGGCAAACTCGCGGTCAATGCCGTGGCCGACATGCTGTATCTGCCCGAAGACAGCACCCGCACCGACACTCTATGCTACATGATGGAGAGTTTCTTCAAGGCTCAACACTCTCTTGCTCTGGGCATGGCCGCCGCAGCCACAGAAGAACCGGAGCCGGAGATCTCCCGAGAAATCCGAGACACATTGAGCCACTTATCTCTCAATTGATTTGGCCTGTTAGGATTTTTTGAGTAATTTTGTAGTTTGTAAAAAACTACCATAAAAATGAATCTTACCGAGATTACAGAGCGAGTCTTAGCCGGAGGTTTCATCACTCGCGATGAAGCCCTTTCTCTCGCCTCATACGATGATTTAGATGCATTATGCGACGCGGCCGACAGAATACGCCAGATAAAAGCCGGCGACAATGTTGATGCATGTTCTATAGTCAATGCCCGCTCCGGGCTGTGTGGCGAAGACTGTCGATGGTGCGCGCAAGCATCGCGTCATAACACCGGATGCAAGACCTACAATGCCATTGATTCTCAAGAAGTAATGAAAGCAGCTCGAGAGAATGAACGTGTCGGCATACGTCGGTTTTCTCTTGTAACAAGTGGAAAACGTGTCTCCGAGCATGATCTTCCTGCTTTTCTTGACATGTATCGTTGTCTTAATGCCGAGACATCGCTGTATCTGTGTGCTTCCATGGGACTCCTCTCTGAAGGCCAGATGCGTGAACTGCGCGAAGCCGGAGTAAAGCGCTATCACTGTAATCTTGAAACCTCGGCGGAATTCTTCCCTACCCTTTGTTCCACTCACACGAGCGAAGAAAAAAAACAGACTATCCGTGCTGCCCGTAAAGCAGGCCTACAAGTGTGCTCAGGAGGTATTATAGGTATGGGCGAATCAATGGCTCACCGAATAGAGCTTGCATTTGAGCTAAGAGAGCTGGATGTGGATTCCGTGCCTATAAATATACTTGAACCGATAAAGGGTACTCCACTTGAAAATCAGCCGCTTATCAGTGAGGAGGAGATCATACGCACTGTGGCCATCTTCCGATTCATACTGCCTGACAAGACTCTTAGATTTGCCGGAGGCCGCAAACGTCTCAGTCACACATCCATGGCTCGCATCCTGCGCGGCGGCATGAATGGTGTACTCATGGGAGACATGCTGACATCCATAGGCAATGGTGTAGAGGAAGACAAAGAACTGTTCAAAGAGTGCGGGCTTAAATATTAAGAAGCTGATTACAACATGGCATATTATATTCTGGAAGCTTTAACGGCTCAAGCCCGACAGTATCAAGACCTCCCATTCTGCACATTTAAAGAACCGGGTGGCAATAAATGGCACATGCTCTCCTGGGCCGGTTTTTTCGACATGGTAGAAAAAGCCGCATGTGCCCTCACCTCCATCGGAGTCGCTGAAGCTTCAAAGGCCATATTCTGCACTCCTAATCGCCCTGAAGCCCTTGCAGCCGAATTGGCCTGCTTCTATCGCCGCATCTGTAATGTGCCAATATATGCCTATTGCTCCCAAGAGCAATTTGACTTTATTGTGTCCGACAGTGGAGCACGCACCATATTTGCAGGCGCTCGCGATCAATATCTCATGGCCAGGGACTATGTGCGCAGGCACCCCCACGCCATCGACAATATAATTCTCCTGTGCGATGCCACAGGAATCACCGAAGCCGATGATGACTCAACCATATCTTGGCATGAGCTGCTACATAAAGATGATGCGAAATCCCTGCTTGAGGATACATGCAGCTGTGGCAGCCGTGCGGCCGATTCTGACCTTGCATCACTGATATATACATCCGGCACTACCGGAAATCCCAAGGGGGTGATGCTGACGCATGCCAATTTCGATGCCGCCATACGGGAACACCTCAAGCGTCTTCCCGGAATCAAGGAACATGAACTATCTCTTTCATTTCTGCCCATGAGCCATGTCTTTGAAAAGGCATGGACTTACTTTTGCGTTGTGAAAGGGCTGTGCATCGCGTTTAATTTTGATCCTCGCAAAATAGAGGAGAGCCTGCATGAGGTGCACCCGAACATCATGTGCTGTGTGCCTCGTTTCTGGGAAAAAATCTATACTGCCATAGTGCAGCGCATACAAAACATGAACCCTCTTAACCGCCTGATGGTGACAAGGGCCATGCACGTCGGTGCTACGTATAACCTTCATTACCGGCGTCTTGGAATACACGCTCCATGGAGAGTACGCAAGGAATATGCATTATGGGATAAACTTCTGTTTTCCAAAGTGCGTGACCGCATAGGCATACCTTCCTCTAATTTCTTCCCCACAGCAGGCGCAGCGTTATCCGACAAAATCTGCGGATTCATGCGCAAGATAGGAATCGATCTTATATTCGGCTATGGAATGACAGAAACGACAGCTACCGTATCATGCTACCCCAATCTATATTTCCAGATAGGCACCGTGGGCACACCTATGCCTATGGTAAAAGTAAAGATTGCCGATGACGGTGAGATTCTTATAAAAGGCCCCACAGTCACCCCGGGTTACTACAATAATCCTCAGGCCAATGCTGAAGCGTTTACATCCGACGGCTACTTCCACAGCGGCGACGCCGGTTACATCAATGACCAGGGAGCTCTTGTGCTGACTCACCGCAAGAAAGATCTCTTCAAGACATCTAATGGCAAGTACATTGCTCCTCAGGTTACTGAAGCTATGCTTGCTGCCGATCCCTATATTGATCAGGCAGCAGTGATAGGCGACATGCGAAAATATGTGTCCGCTCTCATCGTGCCTGATTTCATCACCCTGCGCAAATGGGCTGAAAAACATGGTATTCTTGATCTTAAAAAAGAGAGTCTGTGCAAAAATCCCAAAGTGACAGAGCTATATCTCTCAAGAATCAAAGAGCTACAGAAACCGCAGGCTCAATTTGAGCACATAAAGCGAATCGTCCTGCTGCCCGTACCCTTCTCGCAGGAAGAGGGTGAAATCACCAATACTTTGAAACTTCGAAGATCGGTGATTGAATCAAAGTATAAGAAGGTCATCGACGGAATGTATCCCGAAGAATTTCTTTCTTCAGCACCACTATTCAATAACCGCCACCGCTAAGACTCTCATATGATAACAATTGAACAATTAAAAGAAGCCAAACAGCGTTGCGAGACGCTCAAGCACTATCTTGACATTGACTCCAAAGTAATACAAGTGGAGGAAGAGGAGCTGCGCACACATGTGCCCGACTTCTGGAATGATCAGAAAAGTGCCGAGGCTCAGATGCGTAAGATCAAAGACCTGCGTTTCTGGATAGAAGGCTACCGCAACCTTGAAAAATTAGTAGAGGAACTACAGCTTGCTTTCGATTTCGTGAAAGATGAGCTGGTGACCGAAGAAGAAGTAGACAATCTATATGCTCAGGTTATGGCAGACACCGAGCGTCTGGAACTGCGCAATATGCTCCGCAGAGAGGAAGACAAGATGGACGTTGTGCTGAAAATAAATTCCGGAGCAGGAGGCACCGAAAGCCAGGACTGGGCACAGATGCTTATGCGCATGTATCTGCGATGGGCCGAGCAGCATGGCTACAAGACTTCCATAGCTCAGTTGCTTGAAGGCGATGACGCCGGCATCAAAAGCGCGACAATCAACATAGAAGGTGCCTACGCTTACGGATACCTCAAGAGCGAAAACGGCGTGCACCGACTCGTGCGCGTAAGTCCCTACAACGCACAGGGCAAACGCATGACATCATTTGCTTCGGTTTTTGTGACCCCGCTTGTGGATGACACCATAGAGATAAATATCTCGCAAGCCGCCATATCATGGGATACTTTCCGATCAGGTGGTGCCGGCGGCCAGAATGTGAACAAGGTGGAGAGTGGTGTGCGCTTGCGTTACCAATACAAAGATCCCTACACCGGAGAGGAAGAAGAAATACTCATTGAGAATACTGAAACCAGAGACCAGCCCAAAAACAAGGAAAATGCCTTGCGGCATCTGCGCTCGATACTTTATGAAAAGGAGATGCAACACCGCATGGCTGAACAGGCTAAGGTCGAAGCCGGCAAAATGAAGATTGAATGGGGTAGCCAGATTCGCTCCTATGTATTTGATGACAGACGAGTGAAAGACCACCGTACAGGTCATCAGACCTCTGATGTGGGCGGAGTTATGGATGGTGACCTCGACGGCTTTATCAAAGCTTATCTGATGGAATTTGCCGCAACGCTTGAATAAACCTCCTTTAATAGCGCCGATTATAACTATATATGCACCAGGCCTCGGAAATGCTCACGCACTTCCGAGGCCCGAATTATTTACTATATTCTATGGGATCTTATCTATATTCCGTCATTCCTGAGAGAGGTCTATGGCATAATACCCTTTCTTGCCTGTAGGATAAATACCTGTGATAAACATGACTTTCTCCTCTCCGGAGTTTTTCATTATCATATTATACAGATACTCCACGTCGTCGGCATTATTCACAGGCTCATCATTTATATATAGGATAATGAAACCGTCTTTCATACCGCCATCCTGGAAAAGGCCATTCTTCATGCCCTGCACCTGCACGCCATGTGACAATCCGAGATTCTGCTTCAGCTCGGTTGAAAGCTTCATGAAGGCGCATCCGAGCGAAGAGAAATCTCCTTTCTTTGTAATGTCGGTGTTACCTCTATCATTGCGCAGCGTGCCTTGCTTGGTATACTTCTTGCCACTGCGCTGGAAAGTCACTGAAATATCATCTCCAGGGCGGAAACGATTCATCTGCTCGATGAGCTGGGCGCTGGTGTGCACATCGTTGCCGTTGATGGAAGTGATGACGTCGCCTTCCTCAAGGCCGAGTTCGCGCGCTGTGGAGCGATCATCCACTCTGTCTACATATATACCCGCGACTATGCCCTCTATCCCTTTCTCTTTGGCAAGCTTGGAATCAAGCTCTATATAGCCTATTCCGAGCACCGCTCTCTGCACGGTGCCATACTGGCGCAGGTCTGTGATGATTTTCTTTACTACCGTAGTAGGTATCGCAAAGGAGAAGCCGGTATATGAGCCTGTATTGGAATATATGGCTGCATTGATGCCTATGAGCTGTCCCTGAAGATTCACAAGAGCACCTCCTGAATTACCTGGATTCAGAGCGGCATCCGTCTGAATATACGAATCAAGCCCCATGCGCTGTGCACCGGTGCCCGAGCTTATCGACCTGGCCTTGGCACTGACAATACCGGCCGTGACTGTGGAATTGAATCCGAACGGATTGCCTACAGCCAATACCCATTCGCCGATCTTCACTGCATCTGAATCACCGAATTCCATAGGCTGCAGCCCCTTGGCATCGATTTTGATCAATGCCAGATCCGTTGCCTCATCCGTGCCTACGATTTTAGCCTCATACGTATTATTGTCATTTAGCAGCACTTCAAGCCTGTCGGCATCCGCCACCACATGATTATTGGTGACAATATACCCGTCGGCAGAAATTATCACTCCCGAACCGAGACCGCTCTGCACCTGCTCCCCCTGCTGCTTTTTGCTCTTTTCCTTGCGCTGCCTTGGCTGCTGTTGCTGCTGACGCGGAGTGCCAAAGAAAAATTCAAAGGGATCTATACCGCCCATGCCTCCGAAAGGATCATAGTACTGGCGCGCCTGACGGGTGACATAACTCTTGATACATACCACAGAATTGATGGTCTTCTCTGCAGCACGTGTAAACTCTGTGTCAAACGACTGCGTCGCGGCAGTGCGAATAAAGGCCGCATCGGTAGATGCCGCCACAGGCTGCAAGCTTCCGAAAAGCATGCAGGCACCAATCACAGGAATACATAATTTCATATGCTTTGATTCTATAAAGGTTAATTTATTCTGCATAGAGATGTAGAGATGCTCCATGCGGGAGCCAATTGCTCATAAATGACTACGCAAAATTAGCTACAATATTTTAACATGACCCATACTCACCCCGTTATTTATGATTTATTAATACCGAAATAAGCAAATGCTAAAATACTTAAATCGGCCGCAACTTCATGATTCCTGAAGTTGCGGCCGATCTATTCATAGGTCAAGCGGGAAGATTATTCCCACTCGATTGTGGAAGGCGGCTTGGAGGAGATATCATATACCACTCGGTTGACACCGCGCACCTTGTTGATGATTTCGTTGCTCACTGAGCCGAGGAAATCAAACGGGAGATGACTCCATGTGGCTGTCATGCCGTCAGTGGAATTGACTGCACGCAGAGCTATTACATTCTCATAAGTGCGCTCATCTCCCATTACGCCCACTGAGCGTATGGGCAGCAGAATGGCTCCTGCCTGCCACACCTGGTCATAGAGATTATTATCTATAAGGCCCTGTATGAAGAAGTGATCTGCCTCTTGAAGTATTCGCACCTTCTCGGGAGTGACTTCACCAAGAATGCGTACGCCGAGACCGGGCCCCGGGAAGGGGTGACGCCCTATGAGCTGCGGGGTTATGCCGAGCTCCCGACCCACTCTGCGCACCTCATCCTTGAAGAGAAGGCGCAGAGGCTCTACCAGCTTCAGGTTCATCTTTTCGGGGAGGCCTCCCACATTGTGATGACTCTTTATGACCATACCGGTTATCGACAGACTTTCTATCACATCGGGATAGATAGTGCCTTGTGCAAGCCATTTTATATCTTTGAGCTTATGCGCCTCGCGATCGAAGATGTCAATGAAGCCCTTGCCGATCACCTTACGCTTCTTTTCCGGTTCAGTCACGCCCTTGAGTGCCTCATAGAAGTGGTCTCGGGCGTCTATGCCAAGCACATTGAGTCCCATGTCGGCATAATTAGCCAGCACACTCTCAAATTCTTTATAACGCAGCAGGCCGTTGTCTACAAATATGCAGGTGAGATTCTTTCCTATCGCCTTATTCAGCAATACGGCGGCCACGGTGGAATCCACACCTCCCGAAAGCGCGAGAACTACCTTGTCATCTCCAAGTTTGGCACGCAATTCATTGACAGTGCTTTCTATGAAAGAGGCCGGAGTCCAGTCCTGCCTGCTGTGGCATATCTCTGTCACAAAGTTGCTGAGTACGATCTTTCCATCCTGGCTATGATACACTTCGGGATGAAACTGCACGCCCCATGTAAGTTCCCCGTCTATGCGATAGGCGGCATTTTTAACATCGGCAGTAGAGCCTACATTTACAAATGACTCCGGTGTGTGCGTGATTGAATCACCGTGACTCATCCACACTACGGAGTTATCGCTCACGCCATGCATCAGAGGATCAGAATCATCATGCCACACCAGTTCTGCCTTGCCGTACTCACGCGAACCGTTGGAGGCGACCTTGCCTCCATTCGTATGAGCCAGATATTGCGCGCCATAACATATGCCGAGCAACGGATAACGGCCTCGTATCTGAGACAGGTCACACTGCAAAGCCTCAGGATCATTCACTGAGTAGGGGCTACCGGAAAGTATCACTCCGATAATCCCTTTGTCCTCATGGGGAAACTTGTTGTAAGGCTTGATTTCACAATATGTGTTCAACTCGCGTACACGCCTTGCGATCAACTGGGTGTACTGAGAGCCGAAATCAAGGATTATAATTTTCTCCTGCATTATTTATATATTGATTTATATGTATCAATTGATAGAATTCAGCGTTGTTTTGTCTCCTACGAGCCAGACTGTCTGTCCCGTCTCAAATACCAGATCCGGACTCAATGTCACATCTGCTCCGTCTGAATCCGTCACTCTCACCACCATGGAGAAATGGTCATCACGTATGCGTGAACTCCTCAGAGTTTTGCCCACGAGAGATGAGCGCTCCGTAAGACGGATGCTTCGCAACTCAGGTTCACATTCACTTATAGGAAGTGCTTCATAGGCCTGGCGGAATCCCTCGATATCGGAATTAAGATGCTGTATCTGCTCATCAGTGCCTATGACTCCCAGCACATCACCCGGAAAAATTCGGGCATCCTTGTCAGGCAACGGTATCGTGTGCATTCCTCGCTGTATCGATGATATGCTCACTCCGTAATCTCGGCGCAGCCCAGTGTCGGAGATGCGATCGCCTACAAACGGAGTGCCCGCATCAACTCCTATATAAGCCAGGTGCAGATCTCCTGTCACAGGATTTCCACGACCTGTGCGCTCATCTTCGCGTTGATTCAGATTGTTGATGAATTTCTTTTCCATCTGCTTGTATCGAATGCGCAACTGCCTGGATGCCAATATGGCATAGAGCACAGCCAGCACTACTAATGCGAGCAGGCCCATAGACAGGCTATAAGCCATAGCTATACATGAGGCTACAAAGTATCCTGCTATCAGATAGCGAATTATGCGCATCGCTACAAGAGGCACTTCGGATATGGATCCCGACTCATGAAGCTTCTGTCGCTCTTGCTTATTTGATGTGCTCATCGTTAGGGCCAGCAGGAACGGACTCATGGCAAGCAGCGTGATAAGTGTAGCTATCATGTGGCCCCAGTCTCGGTTGAATTGCTCAAGCAAAGGAAACAGATATTGTCGGGCCAAGATAATAATGCTGAATAGCAATACTGAATAAAGTATTATCCTCCAAATATAGCGAGTCACTATAGCCCGCCACAATGCTTTTACACTGCCTGTATCGACAGCCGCATCGTGACTGTATCGGGTGATGAGAAAACGCAATGGCCCGGGCAGACATTTCTCTACATACGAATATGCAGGAAGTGAAAGCCTTATAAAATAAGGTGTGGTAAATATGGTGATTACCGACACTGCTACTATGATAGGATAAAGACTTGACTGAAGCACTCCCAGGCTCATGCCGAGGGATGCTATGATGAATGAGAATTCTCCTATCTGCGTCAGGGAGAAGCCGCTTTCCACTGCCACCTTCAGCGACTGGCCTGTGAGAAGCATTCCTGTTGTGCCGAATATAATCATACCTGTTATGACCACTACTGCCAGCAGAAGTATCATCGGCCAGTATTGAGCGATTACCCCGGGATCCACCATCATGCCTACCGAGATGAAGAATACCGCTCCGAAGAGATCTTTTACCGGTTGCACTACATGTTCTATCCTTTCTGCCATTATAGTGCCGGCGATTATGCTGCCCCCTATGAAGCTTCCGAGCTCAAGAGAGAATCCGCACAGCACGCTCACCACAGCCATTCCGAAACATATACCCATGCTCACCACAAGCAGGGTCTCTGAATTCATGTATTTCCGAAACTGCTTGAATAGTGAGGGAAGGAACCATACACCGATCACATACCACAGGATGAGGCAGAACATAAGCTTGGCGATCGAAAAGACAAGCTCTCCGCCTTGCACATCACCCATGGCAAGCGATGACAGGATCACAAGCATCAGCACGGCAAAAAGGTCTTCGATGATCAACACTGCCAATACGAGCGAGGCAAACTTCTTTTGCCTGAGTCCGAGATCTGTAAAGGCTTTGAGTATGATGGTCGTGCTCGACATGGATAGCATGCCGCCCAGGAAAATACTGTTGGTGAAATTGAAATCAAGCAGTTGCCCTACTCCGAATCCGGCAAATGTCATGCCGGTAATTATGATAAATGCCGTAATAATAGCCGATGAGCCGGCCCCCACCAGTTTCTTGAAGCTGAATTCCAGCCCGAGAGTAAACATGAGAATCACTATGCCTATTTCGGCCCAGAAATCGATATTGGCAAGATTGTGGATAGAGGGGAGCCAGGAGAAGTTGGGACTCGCAAGAAATCCGGCAAGTATATATCCGAGCACTACGGGCTGCCGCAGTTTCTTGAAGAGAATCGTAACTATCGCGCCAAGCAGCAAGATCAGTGCAAGATCTGCTATAAGCCCGCTTGTGGAATGAGAATTGCCGGTCACATCTGCTGCCGGCAGCTCTGTGCCGGACACGGACACCTGCTCTTCACCATGGCCGGAAGCATAGAGATCGGGAGCCATCAACATGGCCGCCGGAAGAGAATATATGGCTGCTTTGCTTGTGGGCATATTTAAAATTTTAGCGATGCTGACCGCGCACTAAGAAACTTGCCTACAAAATTACAAAAAAATTACGAACTCTACGGATTTTTTGTTAATTTTGCGATGCCGAGATCTGTATTTTTTTAACAGTCTCTTAATCACAACCCATTACAAGACATGGTGAATCTAAGCGTAAAATTATCTGACAAACTCACTATTAAGAATCCCGTGCTGACTGCCTCGGGCACTTTCGGCTATGGTCATGAATTCTCAGACTTCGTTGACCTTGAACGCCTTGGCGGTTTTATTGTCAAGGGAACCACTCTGAATCCACGTGAAGGCAACCCTTATCCGCGCATGGCAGAGACCCCTTCAGGCATGCTGAACGCCGTAGGACTTCAGAATAAAGGAGTGCGTCATTTTGCCGATCATATATATCCGGGACTGTCTCATCTTGATTCGGCCGTTATCGTAAATGTGAGTGGTGCCTGTCCTGAAGATTACATGAAAGTATGCGAGATTCTGGCACCTCTCGAGAAGGTCGCTGCGGTGGAAATCAACATTTCATGCCCTAACGTCAAACAGGGAGGCATGGCGTTCGGCACGACATGCGAAGGCGCCGCCTCAATTACAAAGGCCGTGAGAAGTGTGTGGCCTCGCACTATGATTGTAAAGCTCAGTCCCAATGTGACAGACATAGCATCGATTGCTCTTGCTGCAGAAGCTGAAGGAGCTGACTCTCTTTCTCTTACCAATACATTTCTCGGCATGGCAATCGATGTGGAAAAGCGGCGTCCTTATCTGAGCACTGTCACTGGAGGTCTCTCCGGACCATGCATAAGACCCATAGCAGTAAGAATGGTATGGCAAGTGGCCAAGGCTGTAAAGGTGCCGGTGATAGGCCTCGGAGGAATCATGAATGCGCGTGATGCCCTGGAATTTATCATGGCCGGCGCATCGGCAATACAAGTAGGCACCGCCAATTTCATAGACCCTTCATGCACCATGAAGATTCTCTCCGGCATAGAGGAGTTCTGCGACCGAGAAGGGATTGCCGATATTCATGAAATAATTGGTATCATCTGACTTTCACATCTCTTGACCGCTATAGCCCATGGATGAGATAATAAGCATCATAGCACAAGAAATGGGGCTGCCTGCCAAGCACATACGCAACACTGTAGAACTGCTGGAGGGGGGCGCTACCATCCCGTTCATAAGCCGCTACCGCAAGGAAGCGACCGGATCTATGGATGAGGTAAAAGTGGAATCGGTGCTCGACCGTATGTTGCAGCTGAAGGATCTGCAACGCCGCAAGGCCTACATAATCGAAACAATAGAGGCGCAAGGCTCTCTCACTGACTCTCTGCATGATAAAATTGTCTCTTCCTGGAATGCTTCCGAGGTAGAAGACCTTTATCTCCCTTTCAAGCCCAAACGCAGGACTCGTGCTGAAGCAGCCAGACAAAAGGGCCTGGAGCCGTTGGCCAAAATCATAATGGCACAACATGATTCTCCCCTGCGGACGGATGCTTTCATAAGCCAAGACGTGCCCGATGAAGCAGAGGCCATACGTGGTGCGGAAGACATTATAGCTCAATGGGTGAATGAAGATTCTCGGGCGCGAGCCTCACTGCGCACGAGTTTTGAGAGGACGGCTATCATCTCATGCCATGTAACTAAAGGGAAAGAGACCGAGGCCCAGAAATATAGAAATTATTTCGATGTAAAAGAGCCACTTCGGCGCTGCTCTTCACACAGGCTGCTTGCCATGCGTCGCGGCGAGCAGGAGGGGCTTCTTAAGGTAGCGATTTCCCCGGCGCCTGAATCATGCAGTCGCATAAAGCGGATTTTTGTAAAAGGCAACGGGGAGAAATCTGCAATTGTGGCACGGGCTGTAGAGGATGCCTACGCGCGATTACTGTGCCCTTCCATAGAAAATGAGTTTGCCGCTATTTCAAAACGTAATGCCGATTTGCAGGCAATCGACGTATTTGCCTCCAATCTGCGTCAGCTCCTGCTCTCCCCTCCTCTCGGCAGCCGTGGCCTGATGGCGATTGATCCCGGAATACGCACCGGCTGCAAGGTTGTGATCCTTGATGCACAAGGCAACCTCATCCATAATGACACGATATATCCTCACGCTTCGCGCGACAAGATGGTGTATGCTGAAATGCAGCTCCTGAAAATGATTGATCGCTATGAAGTAAGAGTTATTGCCATAGGAAATGGCACGGCAGGACGTGAGACACGCGAATTCATCGAGGCGCTGGATCCGGGCGAAGATGTAGAGATTTACATGGTGAATGAAGACGGTGCATCCGTATATTCCGCTTCGGAAGTAGCCCGGCGTGAATTTCCGGACTATGATGTGACCGTGCGCGGAGCAGTGAGCATCGGACGCCGTCTCATGGATCCTCTCTCTGAATTGGTTAAGATTGACCCGAAATCAATCGGTGTGGGCCAGTATCAACATGATGTGGATCAAGGCCTGCTCAGATCAAAACTGGAGAGCGTGACCGAGAGCTGCGTGAATCTTGTGGGGGTTAATGTGAACACTGCAAGCCGCGAACTCCTTACCTTTGTAAGCGGCATAGGCCCGGCCCTCGCCTCACGCATCGTGGATTACCGCAGAGAGCATGGCCCCTTCGCATCCCGCGCTGAGTTGACTAATGTGCCGCGCCTTGGAGCAAAAGCATATGAACAATGTGCCGGATTCCTCCGCATCCCGGATGGGAATAATCCGCTTGACAACTCAGCTGTGCATCCCGAGCGCTACAGACTTGTGGAGCGCATGGCTACCGATATTGGAAGCGACCTACGCTCAATATTGTCAGATAAATCGGCGCGAGACCGTATTGAGCTACAGAAATATGTTGATGACAACACTGGAATAGAGACGCTTGAAGACATCCTGGCCGAACTTGAAAAACCCGGTCGCGATCCCCGCCCTACATTGCGTCAATTCAGTTTTGACAATAGCATAAACTCTATCTCTGACCTGCATGAGGGCATGATTCTTCCGGGAAAGATAGCCAATATCACTGACTTCGGATGCTTTGTCGATCTCGGCATAAAGACAAAAGGGTTGGTGCATGTCTCTAAAATGGCCGTTAAGCGAGTGCGCGATCCACACTCTCTTGTACGCATCCATCAGGAGGTCATAGTCAAAGTAATAGAAGTGGATGTTGATCGCGGCCGTATAGGACTTTCCATGAAGGATGTTCCGCAGAATTAAGGGGCTGAATAGACGTATGACAAACTCTTTTAGGGAGCAAATATGTTATCATATGAAATAAAACTGTTAAATTTGCACTTGAATTATGGAAATCCGCAACTCCCGATACCTCATAAGCAATGCCAAGGTACAACAGTGCCCTGCTACTGACGCTCCCGAATATGCATTTATTGGCAGAAGTAATGTAGGGAAAAGCTCTCTCATAAACATGCTGGTAAGGCGCAAAGGCCTTGCCAAAACGAGCCAGACTCCCGGCAAGACTCTGTTCATAAATCACTTTGAGATAAATAACGGCGAATGGTACATTGTCGATTTGCCCGGATACGGCTACGCAGCGAGAGGCAAGAAGCAGCGCGATGAAGTCAGGCGTATAATCGAGGATTATGTGCTTGAGCGTCCTCAGATGGTCACTCTCTTTGTTCTTGTCGACATACGCCACTCCCCTCAGAAGATAGATCTTGAATTCATGGAATGGCTTGGTGAAGAAGGCGTGCCATTCTCAATAGTCTTCACTAAAGCCGACAAAATAAGCATCCGTGCTGCAAAGGGAAACATAGAGAATTACACCAAGACTCTCCTTGAGAAATGGGAAGAGTTGCCTCCGATATTTGTAACGTCGGCAGAAAAAGCCACAGGGCGAGATGATCTTCTCGGATATATTGAAGAACTTAACCGCGAGTGGACTATCTCTAAAACTTATGAACAGGAAGAAAAAGAAAATAACCCTGCTGATCCCGGCTTATAATGAGCAGGAGGCTCTGCCTCTTTTCTATGATACGGTCTCCAGGCTTGCAGATGAAATGTCTGTGAGCTACGATTGGGAACTTCTGTTTGTAAATGACGGCAGTTCCGATGGCACAATGAATATAATAAGAGACCTGGCCGCCTCCGATTCCCGTGTGAGATATGTGGATCTCTCGCGCAATTACGGCAAAGAGACTGCCATGCTTGCAGGTTTTGATAATGCTGACGGAGACTGTGTCATTACCATTGATGCCGATCTGCAGGAGCCGCCATCGGCCATCCCGGCCATGCTTGCCAAATGGGAGGAAGGATTCAAGGACGTATATGGCCGTCGCCGTCATCGCGATCAGGGCATCATGAAGAAAACCATGTCAAGAGTCTACCACAAGCTGCTTTCAGGCATGTCGGGAGATGTCCGGCTCACGGATGATGCCGGCGACTTTAGGCTGCTTGACCGGCAATGCGTCGATGCGTTACGCAAAATACGCGAAACACAAAGATATACCAAAGGGCTATATGATCTTATAGGTTTCAGCAAAACGCCTGTGGAATACGACATTGCCAGGCGCGTGGCCGGCACTTCCAAGTGGAGTGCGCGCAAACTGATGCATCTTGCTGCCGATGGCATAATGTCTCACTCCGTAGTGCCTTTAAGGCTGGCTTCCTATGTGGGTCTTATTGTCTCTGTGATAGCGTTCATCTATCTGATCATCGTCCTGGTAAAAGCTTTATTCTGGGGAGATGCCGTAGCCGGTTATCCCACTATTGTCTCCCTGATATTGTTTCTTGGTGGCTTCATTCTTCTCGCTTTAGGTATCATCGGCGAATATCTGGGCAGAATATTCCTGGAGACCAAACGCCGTCCGCCATACTTCGTAAATTCAGTATCACCCCGCAATAATGAAAATTAAAACGTTAATCAACGGCAAAAGCCGTCTTTCCGAAATAATTCGCTTCGGCATTGTCGGCGGGTTCGCAACAATTCTGCAATATGGCATATACGTGATATTCGTAAACGCCGTGCATGTCAAGGCGGTTCCCTCCACTCTGATTAGCTATGCCATAAGTTTTCTTTTCAACTTCTTCTTATCCAATTATTTCACCTTCCACACAAGCCCCAACGCTAAAAAAGGACTCGGATTCACACTCAGCCACCTTATCAATATGGGGATGCAGGTAGGTCTTGTGGCCATATTCAAGGGCATTGTGGGGAATACCCTCGCATTGATACCGGCAATGGCAATATGCATTCCTTGCAATTATCTGCTTGTAAGATTTGCACTTACAAGCAGATACTTTGAGCGGAACCGGAATCAGGCCAAATGTCGCGTCAGTCAGCCATCCGATGTAGAGTGAATCTTAAAGTATTGCCGTCAGTTGTAGAGGATGCATACCCGGCATTAGTCAAATTGACTATCTGGCGCTGGATTGATTGCATGTCTAAGCCGGTAAGCTTGACAAATGTCTCCATCTCCGCTTGAAATGTAGTGGAGACTGCTCTGCGATCGCCTATGCCATGCCACATTCTTTTGCAAAAATCCATCAGTCTATCAGACAGACAATTAGCAAGGTGCATGCTGCGCACCTGACATTTGTATGAGAGATAATTCAATAAATTGACCTGATACACCCTGTCCATCCCCAACATCTCAAGATACTTATGCTTGCTTATTGACATGACACTCGCAGCTGTGTAAGCTACAATGTCTGCATTGTAATCCGTGTACAGCCCAAATAGATTCTCCGGCATAAATACCGACCCTGCACCCACTCTTTGCTCCATGATAAGACTCCCGCTAAAAAGCCGGCGCCTCACAATCGCCTCTCCTTTTAGCAGAAATTGCAATGCTTCACACGCATCTCCCTCATGAGCCAGGGCGTCACCCTTCGCTATCCGGCTGAACTCAAGCGGAATCTTCTCAAGCGACAATGACAGTTTCTCTGCACTTACGCCATTAAACAAAGGCAACGACATGAGGGTCTCATACATGGATACCCGTGACATCACTCCCAATTAAGATCTTTAATATTAAAGACAGGGCCATCAGTACACACGCATCTATGGCCATCTTTTGTGTTTTCCACGCAACAGAGGCAGGCGCCGAGCCCGCAAGCCATATGGTTTTCAAGACTCGCTTCCATATGTATATCCCGGCTACGCGCAACATTGGCCACAGCTTTCATCATAGGAGTGGGGCCACAGCTATAAATGGCATCAAAGTCTGAAGAGATCACCGAGTGATCGGTCACGAATCCCCTCACACCCATAGAGCCATCTACCGTTGTGACGTGGACATCTCCATATCTGGCAAACTCATCGGCCATCTCCAGGTCTGCCTTTGATGCGCCACCGAGTAAGAATTCCACCTTTGAGCCTTTAGAGCGCAATACGCGGCCAAGATACAGAAGGGGAGCTATGCCTACACCGCCTCCCACAAGTAGAAATCTCCCTGCCTCTCCTGCGACAGTAAAAGAATTTCCCAAAGGAAGCAATACGTCAAACTCATCGCCTTGCTTCAGAGAGCAAAGACTCATAGTGCCCTTGCCTGCTGGCTTGATATACAGATATAGTCGGTTTTCCTCCACATCGCACACCGATATAGGACGCCTTAGAAAGACACCGTCTGTATCGGGCACCTTGATGTTAACAAATTGTCCCGGTGCTATGGATGGCAACATAGAGCCATCAGCCGGAATAACAGTCATAAGCACACTTGCATTGGCATGCCTTTGTATCTCAAGAATTTTAACTCTGATATCTTTCTTCATAACAATAATACTATTACAACTTGCGTCCGCCTATCGCAGTCAGCAGGCCCGAAAGTTCATTTCTTACATCCGTGAGCGCATCTATTATCTCAAGACGCCGTGACACATTCTGAGGATTGGAGCGCAGATATGCCCGGGCTGCCTCTATCTTCAGGCCCTTCTCCTTCACGAGATATTTTATAATCTGAAGCTTCTCTATATCCTGCGCACGATAATAGCGCATGTTATGCGCATTGCGGGTGGGTTTGACAAGAGTCGGGAATTCCTTTTCCCAGAAACGTATTGCACTCTGGGCAACACCAAGAATCTCTGCCACCTCCTTTATTTTATAATATTGCTTGTCAAATTCCTGCATAATAATGCGTACTTCAATCCATTACATGTCCGGCATTTTCCGAGGCCTCTATCATTGCCTGATATTCAGCCGGCGTTATATCGAAGAAATAATAGTTTACAGGATTCTGCGGCTCATCCTTGAATCGCACTTCATAGTGCAGGTGAGGACCGGTGCTCTTTCCGGTGCTTCCCACCTCGCCGATCTTGTCTCCCCGGCTCACGCGCTGCCCGGCCACGACATCAATCTTGCTGAGATGGGCATAGCGGGTAAGATAATTAAATCCATGATCTATATCCACCTTATTGCCATAACCGCCGGCTCTCTCTGCGGCTTTGACTATTCCATCTGCCGTAGCATAAACCGGAGTTCCCTGAGGCGCTGCAAAGTCAAGTCCCGCATGAAATGCGGTAGAGCCATACACCGGATCTTTACGCATGCCATAGCCGCTACTCACTGTGTAGTCTGCTATATTTATGGGCATTATGCCAGGTATGTGGCTTATCTTTTCGCGTTGGGCAAAAGCATTATCTCTTAATTCATCAAATGATTGAGACTGCGCATATAGTTGACGCTCAAGCAGATCCATGTTCATACCCAGAGCCTTGAGCAGATTGTCATCAGAGAGTCTGCTGAGATTCGAGTAATCCGTCTTGCGCGACAGCCCGGCATATCGCTGTGACATTTTCACCGGATCCATCTGCATCATCACTCTATAGAAATTATCATCTCGCTGGCGTATGTCCTCCATTACTGCAAGAGCCTTGTCAAGCCTCTGCTGCATCATAGCATACCGGCTCTTAAGCTCGCCGTTCTCACGCTGTATGTATGTCGTGTTCTGAAATCCGAAACAAAGAAATGCCACAAGAAACACCACACCCCACACTACAAGCCCCCATGCCAGGCATTTGAATATGTGCCGCATGCGGGAGCCAAACGTGGGATATACACGCTCATAATTATCTGTGGCGGGGTTATATATGTACAGCGAACGGCGCTTCATTGACATCAAGCTTTTCAGCTTGCAAAAGTAATGAAAATTTTGTAATTTTGCGGTCATATTTGTGAAATTACTTCTATCCAATGCTTACAGCTAATCAAATTCGCAACTCCTTCAAGGAGTTCTTCAAAAGCAAGGGCCACCATATAGTGCCCTCTGCTCCTATGGTTATCAAGGATGACCCTACACTCATGTTTACCAATGCAGGTATGAATCAGTTCAAGGATATCATTCTCGGCAATCGAGCGGCAGAATACAGACGTGTGTCCGACTCTCAGAAATGTCTGCGTGTAAGCGGCAAACATAATGACCTGGAGGAAGTAGGCCACGATACCTATCATCACACAATGTTTGAGATGTTGGGCAACTGGAGTTTTGGCGACTACTTCAAGCAGGAGGCCATCGACTGGGCATGGGAGTATCTTGTAGATGTGCTCGGCCTTGACCCGGCACGTCTATATGCCACCGTCTTTGAAGGATATGCTCCTGAAAATCTCACTCGCGATGATGAAGCGGCTGCAATATGGGAAAAGCATCTTCCGGCAGCACATATAATCAATGGCAACCGCCACGACAACTTTTGGGAAATGGGCGAGACCGGCCCATGCGGTCCATGCTCCGAGATCCATATCGATCTCCGCTCCGATGAGGAGCGCAAGGCCGTGGACGGCGCATCTCTCGTAAATAAGGATAATCCCCTCGTAATTGAGATATGGAATCTGGTCTTCATGCAGTATAACCGCAAGGCCGATGGCTCTCTTGAGCCTTTACCCAATAGGGTTATCGACACAGGAATGGGTTTTGAGCGCCTGTGCATGGCTCTTCAAGGCAAAAAGAGTAATTATGACACTGATGTATTTACTCCTCTCATCTCCGAAATAAGCTCTCTATCAGGGCTGAAATACGGACTGGATGAGAAGATTGACATCGCTATGCGTGTAGTGGCCGACCATGTGCGCACTATTGCCTTCTCTATTGCAGACAATCAGCTCCCGTCCAACGCCAAAGCCGGATACGTAATCCGACGCATTCTGCGCAGGGCTGTGAGATATGCCTATACATTCCTTGGCCAGAAGCAGGCTTTCCTCTATAAACTCATACCGACTCTTGTGGCCCAGATGGGCGAATCATATCCTGAGCTTGAGGCGTCACGACAGCTTATCACCAAAGTAATCCAAGAGGAAGAAGATGCGTTCCTGCGCACTCTCGATCGAGGACTCAGCATGCTCGACTCTCTCATAAAAACCGCGCGTGAAGCCGGTGTCCGCACTCTTGACGGCGCTCAGGTTTTCACTCTATATGACACATATGGCTTCCCTCTCGACCTCACAGAGCTGATTCTCCGCGAAAACGGCATGGAGGTAGATCTCAAAGGTTTTGACGCAGAGATGGATAAACAAAAAACTCGCGCAAGGAATGCCGCTGCGACAGAAGCGGCCGACTGGGTAGAGTTGCATGCCGGCGAAGAGGAATTCGTAGGCTACGACATGACGGAATGCGAGACGCAAATTCTGCGCTATCGCAAAGTCAAGCAAAAGAACAAGGAGTATTATCAGATAATGCTATCCCGCACTCCATTCTATGCAGAAATGGGAGGCCAGACAGGCGACTGCGGAACTCTGACCTCTCCCGACGGATCGGCAATAGAAATATTCGACACTAAGAAAGAAAATAATGTGGCCGTGCACCTGTCTCGCTCTCTTCCGGCCGACCCATCCGCTACATTCATTGCCGCCATCGACCGGCAGGCCCGTCGCGCGACTTCGGCCAATCACTCTGCTACCCACCTGCTTCATCAGGCTCTGCGAGAAGTGCTCGGAAATCATGTAGAGCAGAAGGGTTCGCTCGTGACCCCTACCGGCCTGCGATTCGACTTCTCTCACTTCCAGAAAGTTACACCTGAGGAACTGCGTAGCGTAGAGCACATTGTAAACGCCCGCATACGCCAAGCCATTTCTCTTGAAGAATACCGCGATATGCCCATCGCCGAAGCCCGCGAGATCGGAGCGATGGCCCTGTTTGGAGAAAAGTATGGCGATCGTGTGCGCGTGGTGAAATATGGTGACAGTATCGAGCTTTGCGGCGGTACGCATGTAGCCAACACCGGAAATATCGGAATGGTACGTATTCTCTCCGAAAGCTCCATTGCAGCCGGCATACGCCGAATTGAAGCTGTAAGTGGCGAAGGAGTGGAGCGCTTGCTTGACAGCCTCCAGGATGAAATGCGCGATCTCAAGGCTCTGTTCGACGGCGCGTCAGACTTACGAAACGCCGTAACACGCGCCATCAACGAAAATGCAACTCTTAAGAATCAGGTAGAAGACTATTTTAAAGAGCGCGTAGAGAATCTCACTAAGCAGATTCTTGCCGACGCACGAGAGATCAATGGAATAAGAGTGTGCACTCTTAAGGGTATACGCCTGCCGGATGTCGTGAAAAATGTAGCTTACGGCATACGTCAACGTGGAGAAGAGCACACTGCATTCATAGCAGCTACAGAGAGTGATGGCAAGCCATTACTCACCGTCTCACTCTCTGACGACCTTGTAAAAATCGGCCTTAATGCCGGCAAAATGGTGAGAGAAGCCGCCAAGCTAATCAAAGGAGGTGGTGGCGGCCAGCCTTTCTTCGCACAAGCCGGCGGCAAGGATTCTGAAGGACTCGCTATGGCCCATGCTTCGCTCATATCAGCAATTGAAGATATGAAACACTGACCGACAAGCAATAGTCATCATTAAATAACAGTATAAGCTCCGACCAGACTTTTCTAAAATCTGTCGGAGCTTATATTGTATATAATATGTTGCGATGACGTAGTGTTGCCCTTTCAATTGTCATACCTGAGGAAACGACCCTGGTTGTCAAATTTCATTTCAATGCCGTTAGAGAGAGTCACATCATAGCCTTTGCGATCATGTTCTATGCCTACAATCTTTATTCCCTTCTGGTTAGCCTTCACGTAATCCCTTATGGCCTTGGGAATCAACTTATCGGGAACATAGGAAGAGAAACCGGTATCAATCTCTTTCCAATTGCCGGCGCGGTCAAAAGTCACTTCCGTGCCATCCGTCAGAATTACCTCATATTCTGATACTCGCCCCCAGTCAGCATCAATTTTTATAAGACTTACCTGCGCCTTGAAATTATTTTTCAAGATAGAGCGGGCCGCCGGCGGAAGATCATTTACATTCCGCGTGTGCCTGTCGCGTGCGCACGCCACTGCACAAAGGCTGATTGCCAGTAGCAATACTGTGAGAATTTTTTTCATCTTTTTTTATTTTATCTGTTTAACTTTTAATTATAACGAATCTTCCAGCATTAATGTTGTATACTAATAACTGCCGACTCCCTCATTTTTTATGATCCCATAGCCCCTAAAATTTGTGGGGAGAAAAAATTTCATTAACTTTGCAGTATAATTTAAAAACACGCATCGGTATGGCAGAGGCTCTGGTTATCATCCCTACATATAATGAGATAGAGAATGTACGCAACATTCTTGACGCAGTGATGAAGCTTCCCGAAAGCTTCGATGTTCTCATAATAGATGACGGTTCACCCGATGGCACCGCCCAGGCTGTAAGGATGAAAATGAATGAATATCCCGGTCGCATACATCTTGAGGAGCGATCCGGCAAGCTGGGTCTCGGCACTGCCTATATTCACGGATTCAAGTGGGCTCTGGCACACGGATACGAATATGTGACCGAGATGGATGCCGATTTCTCCCATAGCCCTCTCGACCTGCCGAAATTGCTTAACGCCTGCAGGAATGAGGGTGCCGATGTGGCTGTCGGCTCGAGATACATCACAGGGGTCAATGTAGTGAACTGGCCTATGGGGCGTGTCCTGATGAGCTTCTATGCCTCAGCCTACGTGCGCTTCATCACCCGCATGAAAGTGCGTGACACTACAGCAGGATTTGTATGCTGGCGACGCAAAGTACTTGAAACACTCCAACTTGACAAAATTGAATTTAAAGGATATGCTTTCCAGATAGAGATGAAATTCAAAGCATGGAAGCATGGATTTAAAATCGTGGAAGTGCCCATAGTATTTGTCAACCGTGTGCTTGGCACAAGCAAAATGAATGGCAGCATCTTCGGCGAGGCCGTATTCGGAGTAATCAAGCTAAGACTCCGCAGCATGTTTACACACTACAAGACACAGGCATGAATCCCTTGGCAGCTCTTTTTATCGCAACCGAAAAGGCCACTGCGCCGGATATCGCAGAATCAGTGGAAAAATCAGCCAATGAAAGCATCAGCACGCTAAAAGCTCTTACCGGCACAGATGCCATGCAGCACATAGCATCATCTTTAGTAAGCTTTGCCTTTCGCCTCGCTATTGCAATTGCGGTATTCATCATAGGTAAATTCATAATAAAGCGTCTATACAAATGGCTCCGCAAGGTAATGACCCATAAGGGCACCGATGCCTCGCTCACCTCCTTCATTCTGAGCCTTGTAAAGATTACGCTTTTCTTCATCCTGGTAATATCAGTCATAGGCATTCTCGGGCTTGAGACAAGTTCATTTATGGCCCTGTTTGCATCGGCAGGCGTAGCCATCGGTCTCGCTTTGAGCGGCACGCTTCAGAATTTCGCCGGGGGTGTGCTCATTCTCTTGCTGAAGCCCTACAAAGTGGGCGATTTTATAGAAGCTCAAGGATTTTCAGGAACAGTCAAAGAGATACAGATATTCAACACTATAATAAATACTCCCGACAATAAGGCCATCATCATACCCAATGGCCCGCTATCTACCTCATCCATCAACAATTATTCCTTAGAAGACCGCAGAAGAATCGACTGGACTGTAGGTGTGGCCTATGGCACAGATTTCATCACTGTCCGCGACCTGATTCTCAGCATTCTGGGTGAACAGCCGGAAATTGAGAAAGATCCGGCACCAGTTGTATATATCAACGAATTGGCCGATTCTTCGGTCAACCTCACTGTCAGAGCCTGGTGTCCGACATCCAAATATTGGGATATCTATTTCAGAATAAACGAACTGATTTATACTACATTGCCCGAAGCCGGAATCGAATTTCCTTTCCCGCAAATGGATGTACATTTATCTAAAGCCGACAACTGATGAGAATCTTCACCAAGGTCAGCATAAAACGCCTTTGGAGCGACAAACGATATTCCACAGGACTCGCCCTGAGCGGAGGTGGAGCCAAAGGATTTGCTCATGTGGGCGTGCTCATGGCCATGGAAAAATGTGGGCTTAAACCCTCCATCATGTCAGGCGTAAGTGCCGGGTCTATTGTCGCCACCCTCTATGCTGCCGGGCTCTCTGCCCGTGATATAATAGATTGCTTTGGAGCCTATTCCGGCTTTACCGATTTCACTAAGCTCACAGTGCCGAAAGCATCGCTGTTCAAGCTTGATAAATTTGCTCGCATATTTGAATCCTGGCTTCCCGTGAAATATCTTGAAGAGCTGGAAATCCCAACTATGGTATGCGCCACCGACATAGAAGCAGGAAAATCCAAAGGCTGGGGAAAAGGAGAAATCACTCCAAGAGTCATGGCTTCATGCAGCGTCCCAATCGTCTTTGCTCCTGTAGAAATCGATGGAGTGCACTACATCGACGGCGGCGTATTGAGAAACCTCCCTGCATGGGTGATACGCAAGGAATGCCGCACTCTCATTGGCTCCAATTGCTCTCCTCTGGCGGATGACTACACGTATAAAGCCTCACTCCCCTCAGTAACCATGCGCACATATTCCCTCATGAGTAAGAGCAATACCCTTCAGGATATACTATTGTGCGACCACATGATACGACACGCAGCCGTAGCCTCTGTCGGCACTTTCAACATGAGCGAGATGCGCAAAATTGTGCTGCGGGGATACGAAACCGCTATGCCGGTTATAGAAACTATGCTTAAAAAATAACATTCTTATGGCAGACAAACTAATCATATACCAATGCTTCCCTCGCTTGCTCACAAATGACGTAGAAAATCCCGTGAAATCAGGGACATATGAACAAAACGGCTCGGGAAAGCTCAATGAGATCACGCCTGCCATCCTCCGCTCCATAAAAGAGCTGGGCGTAAACTGCATATGGTATACCGGCATTATCGAGCAAGCCACCAAGACTGCATTTCCGGGCATACCGGCCGATCATCCTGAAGTAGTAAAAGGTGAGGCCGGAAGTCCCTATGCAATAAAAGACTACTACGACATAAGCCCTGCACTCGCCACAGATGTCGGGCAGAGAATGGATGAATTCGAGGCTCTTGTGAAGCGCACTCATAAAGAGGGGATGAAAGTAATAATCGACTTCGTTCCGAATCACACGGCCCGCCGCTATCACTCCGACTCCGCTCCCAAAGGGATTGAAGACTTCGGCACTCATGACAATACGGCCCTATTCTTCTCGCCTGACAATAACTATTATTACATCACCAACCAGCAATTCTCTCCACATTTCGATATCAAAGACTACGTGGAATTTCCAGCCAAGGCAACCGGCAATGACGCCTTCACTGCCTTTCCCGGAGAATATGACTGGTATGAGACGGTAAAACTCAATTACGGCGTAGACTATGGAGACGGATCTTGCCATTTCGACCCGGTGCCCTCTACCTGGCTCAAAATGCTCAACATTCTAAGATTCTGGGCGTCAAAGGGGATAGACGGTTTTCGCTGCGATATGGTCTTCATGGTGCCTGTGGCATTCTGGCACTGGGTCATACCTCAGGTTAAGAAAGATTATCCACACATAATATTCATAGGCGAGATCTACGACATCGGTCAGTATAGAGAATTTCTTTCCTACGGATGCTTCGACTATCTCTATGACAAAGTCAATCTCTATGACACCCTCGTAGCCATAGAAAAATATAACTGCAGCGCCGCCCAACTCACCGGGTGCTGGCAGAGCATCGACGGCATAGCCCCGCATATGCTGAATTTCCTTGAGAATCATGATGAAGTGCGATTCGGATCCGAAGAATATGCCGGCTCCCCCTCCAAGGCTCTCCCCTACCTTGTTGTCTCATCCATGATCAACACCGGCCCGTTCATGATATATTACGGACAGGAACTTGGAGAATGCGCTACAGACAATGAGGGTTTTGCAGGCAATAACCATCGCACTACAATCTTCGACTATTGGAGCCTCGACACACTCCGACGCTGGTATAATCACGGAACCCCCGACAGCTCTCTGCTGTCGCCTAAAGAGATATGGCTACGCAAATTATACCAACGGCTCCTCACTCTCTGCAATAAGGAGAAAGCCATAAGCGAGGGAAGCTTCTTCGACCTCATGTATGTCAACCTCAACAATCCGCACTTCAATCCTCACTCCAATTTTGCGTTTCTGCGTCACCATGGCAAGGAAACATTACTGATAGCAGTAAATTTTTCCGGAACCGATACGGAAATCAACATAAACATTCCTCAGGCTGCATTCTCCATGATGGAGATGCCAGTAGGAGAAGGCATATGCGAAGAGCTCATCTCAGGAAGCAAGTGCGCCAAACGGCTACTTATAGAAAAGCCATTTGTCACAAAGGTCAAGGCATATGGCGCCGTAATATGGAAAATACGCCACAATGCCATAAAGCCCCTATCCGAACAATCACTATAAATCAACATACTGACAAATCCTTATATCAATGAACACCAATCAAGCCCCCATCAAAGTATTTGCCGGCACCAAGTCGCAATATCTGGGTGAATCTATCTGCAAAGAGCTCGGTATCGAACTGGGCAAGATGAAGACTGAACGCTTCGCCGATGGCGAATTTGAGGTAGGATTCGAGGAATCCATCCGCGGCGCAGAGGTTTACCTCGTGCAGTCTACCTTCCCCTCCTCCGACAATCTCATGGAGCTTCTCCTTATGATCGATGCAGCCAAGCGTGCGTCGGCAGCTACAATTGTAGCCGTCATACCCTACTTCGGATGGGCCCGACAGGATCGCAAAGACAAGCCCCGTGTGTCAATAGCAGCCAAGCTCGTGGCAGACCTCCTTACTGTCGCCGGCATCGACCGTGTCATAACAATGGATCTCCATGCCGACCAGATCCAGGGTTTCTTCGATGTGCCTGTCGACCATCTTTACGCGTCATCCATCTTCATCCCCTACATCGATAGCCTCAAGCTCAAGAACATGGTGATAGCCTCTCCCGACGTAGGTGGAGCCAAACGCGCCAATTCCTATGCAAAATACTTCGATGTGCCTCTCGTGCTCTGCCACAAACAGCGTGCCAAGGCCAACGTAGTAGCGCAGATGACCGTAATCGGCGACGTCAAGGATAAGAACGTGATCCTTGTAGACGACATTGTAGATACTGCCGGCACAATCACAAAATCGGCCGATCTGCTCATTAGCCAGGGCGCAAGCTCCGTACGCGCTCTCTGCTCTCATCCTGTGATGAGCGATCCCGCCACCGAACGCGTCAACGAATCTGGCCTTACAGAAATCATTTTCACCAACTCCATCCCTTACAATTCAGAGAACACCAAGGCCACCGTACTTCCCGTGGCAAAACTCTTTGCCGACACAATCCGCCGCATACACAACAACGAGAGCATCTCCTCTCAATACCTGTTTAAGTAAGCGACTGGTCACATCAATATAAAAGATAATTCCCGGAAGCGCCTTCTTGCGAGAGGCTGCTTCCAGGAATTTCAATAAAAGCCTGAGAAGGATCAGCGCACAATCATCTTCCGAGCCTTGCCCTCTGTGACTACGATCACTATTTCCCCGCTTGCAGGAGCAACAACGGGAAGTCCCTGAAGATTATATATAGCACGCACTTCACCCTCGCCGGAGACTACAACCTCCTCAATACCTGCAAGATAATTAGGCAGATCAGCGGCAGGAGTGGAATCAGGCGCCGGCTCAGCGGCCTCTGCCGAGGGCATGCCCCACTTCGAAGAGAGCCACTCCACCTTAGAGCGCAGACTATTCTTCACAAAATTCATGCCACGGTCCATATCAGAATTATCCACTACATCAGTAGCTCCGGGATATTCCGGACGCGGAGCATCCTTCCAGCGGGCACGGTCAGCCTTCGCCGCCTCTCTCAACGACTCTATGTAAGCTTCAATGTCAGAGATCAGATCAGCTCCATTGTCTCCCACCTTATTGCCCCAGAACCATCGCCAGGTCTCCTCCACCTTATCCATAAACCCTGGAGTCTGACGCATATTGTTGATCCAAAGATTGCCATATATTGTCTCATCGGTGAAATAACTTTGCGGATTCTCTCTTGTGAACGCATTGCCGCAATCCCACAGCGGAGAGAACATCCACTTCTTGTTCTCGCCTCGGTCGCGAAACAGATAAGTCGAGCCATGATACGACTCCCTATGGTCTATTATCTCTTCTACGATGTAGTAACGGGCAGCCATATCCATATCCATATAGCTCCACAGCGCGGCATCATGAGAGCTCACCAGGCGGTTCATAGTAGTAAACTGCTCTTCTATAAACGTACGCTGCAACGGAGAGTACACCTCGGGAGTGTCAAACGTGACACGCATCACATCATCGCCATTCTCCTCTTCCTCTATGATCTGGTCTCCCTCCTCATAATTGTCGAGCTCCACAAGATAGCCTCCCGAGCAAAGGGCAGGATCAGTCTCCTCATCTGCAAGTTTCTCTATCTCAATGCGTCCTGATTCCACACGTATTGATTCCGTGAGGAAATAGAGACCACGATAGTCACCGTTCATCACCACCTCCACAGGCTGTGCCGAAGGAGTCCAGGGAAGACCTATGCGCTTACCGAGATTGAAGCCTACGAAATTACGAAGATATGACACATTGTCATCCGCATGAGCCAGCAGAGCAAAGTGCTTGCTCTTGGAGAGACCGAGCATCTTCTGCTTTGAGCCGAGTTTAAGCTTGAACGGCTTCTTGGCAAATCCAAGACGCGTCCAGTTGCCGCGGGCCTTGATCTCCAGGGGCAACATCTCACTTGCAGAGCCTATCGACTCAGCCCAGTCACACCCATTGGCATCAAGATAATACATGCCGTCACGATAAGTCTTGTCGTCGAGATCCTTGGATAGCATCACAGGATCTGTCACTATATAAATCACAGGAAGCGTGCCCGACAAGCCTGCCACAGGCTGATGCTCACTCTCCGCTGCAATCGTGAGCCAGCATTCGCCATCAGGCACATACTCCAGCGTAAGAGTCACATCACTCAGAGTGCCTGACACCTGAAAATTACTCCCGCCACGCGAGCATGCATACTTGCCCGTAGCCACGGCAAAAGGCTGAGATTTATCGGAATTCTCGCTGCCGAGATCCACAGTTGTCCAGTCCTCCGATGCCATCTTGAACTCTCTCTCAAGCTTATCGAGATGCAAAGTGTAGACATTCTCCGAAGTCTCGGTAAATTCATAGGCCGGATCGCAGGCCCAGCCATTCGTATCTCCGCGAAGGAAAATACCCGACGCCGATGCCGCCACACTGCCAGCTGTCGCAAGAGTGAGCACGGCGCCTCTTAATAAGTTAATGATCTGCATATAAAAAATTTATATATTAAGCCAAATATTCAAGGCATCAAAACCGCAAACTCACTTTGCCACAAAGCTGACACTTGAATTGTCCCTAAAAATTGGGCGTATAAGACGCACGCACATCTCTGCGCATAAATCTCCCCGGGCAGCCGAATCGCAGTTATAAAAAAGCGAAACCCTGCCGCTCACATCCACTTAAGGAGCAAGAGGCAGGGTAAAGGATGTTTCTTAATTAAAGTCCGGAATGCCACACATCACCTGCACTCCGGTGAGGATCACTCTGCTGCGGGAGCCTCTTCAGCCTGAGCCTCAGCCTGCTCTGCCTCAAGGGCAGCTTTGGCTGCAGCCTCTTCGGCAGCGAGCTTTTCGGCCTTCTTCTTGGCCACTACCTCAGCCTTGGCGCGATTCTTCTCTACCTCGGCCTCAAGGCGAGCCTTGGCATCTTCGCTCTTCTGAGCTGCGAGCTTGGCTATGCCGGCTTCCACCGACTTATCCTTGGATGCCTTCCATGCCTCGAAACGACGCTGTGCCTCCTCTTCGGTAAACGCACCCTTCTTGACACCGCCGCGAAGATGCTTCATGAGCATCACACCCTCACGAGAAAGGATGCTGCGCACAGTGTCGGTGGGGATTGCACCTACCTCTACCCAATACAGAGCACGGTCAAAATTAAGAGATACTGTAGCAGGATTAGTGTTCGGATTATAAGAACCTATCCTTTCAATAAATCTACCATCACGTGGTGCCCTGCTATCGGCGATTACGATGGGATAGAACGCATAGCTCTTGCGGCCATGACGTTGCAACCTGATCTTTGTTGCCATAACTGTTTTTTAAGTTATAAAATTAATAGTACTTTGTATTGGCGGAATCGCATCCCACGCAGATAACATCCATATTATCTCACAGTGAGCGAATTCCGGCTGCAAAGTTAGCCATTTATTTCGACCCCGCAAAATATCCACACAGTTATTTGGCAACTATTTACAAAGACTTACAGTATTTCTCTCCCGAAGCAAAAGAATCCGGGCGTCAGACATTTCTGCCCGGCGCCCGGAAAATTTATTCTTGGTCAGAATCAGGCGTTATTTCACCATCATCTTCTGGCCTTCCACTACGTAGATACCAGGATCAAGATCGACCTCTGCGGGTTCCTCTGTGCTCACCACACGCACCAGCATGCCGTTGACAGAGAAGATACGCACATTACCGTTGACATATATCTTGCCATTGGCATTCACAGCGCCCTGGCGGCCTACGAAGAGGCTTGATATGCCGGCTGTTGTCAGTGTGATGTTCTCATTCACATTGTAGGTGTAGAGAGTGAATTCTATCTCTCTGCTGAAAGGATCGAATCCGTTGCAGCTGACGGCCACAGTGTACTTGCCGAACACCATGTTCTTCTCAGCGCAAGTATATACGTAAGTACCGTCATTCTTATTCTCTACATTATATTCCTTGCCATTCTCATCTGTGAGGATAATAGTAGCTTCTGTCACGGGAGCGCCGGCATCGGATTTCACTGTTGCAGTGAAGGTGTAGAGAGTGGGCTGCATCTTGACATTGACAGTCACAGTACCGTCGGGAATAAGTTCGGGAACGGCCACAGGTTCGGTAAGATCATCATAGCCGGCAGCATGAGGCATGAGGGCGTACTCTGCATCGGCGTTATCTACAGTAAATGTAAATGCACCATTGGCGTCAGTCTTTGCATTCATAAACTCATCGCCATCTTTGAGAAGCATCATGCCTTCATCAGCGATGGGCTCTCCATCCACTGCATCGGTGAGAGTGCCGGCAATGGTGTAAGTGAAAGCGTTTTCAAGAACGAAGTCATATGTTACGTTCTCATCCATAAGGAAGTCAAACTTATATTCCTTGGAAGAATATCCCTCGGCAGAGGCAACGGCAGTATAATCTACCACTTCCTTGGCATCGCCTGCCCAGATGGAAGCCACGAAATTGCCATGCTCATCCTTATCAAGATTCTTGCCATTGAGAGTCACAATAGCGTTGGCAATAGCCTCTGAAGCCTTATTGGTCACAGTAGCAGTGAAGGTATACATCACGGGCTCGAGAGCGAAGTCATGGGTGATTGTCTCCTCACGATTGATTTCAGATATGATCACCGGTGTGGCATCCTTATAGCATTCGGCACTGGCCACGAGTGTGTAAGTAGTGTCGAACTTAGTGATTGTGAAGGAATAATTGCCCTCATTGTCCACTTCTACAAACTCCGGCATAGCCGATGGATCATCACCCTCGGAGAGCATCACCGTTGCATTAGCGAGAGGCTCGCCATTGGTAGCGTTGGTCACCTTACCTGTGATCACAGTGGGTGCATAAGGCTGCGCAGTAAATGTCACAGTCTGGTTCTCATCATTGAATATCACTGCTGCAGGCTCGATTTCCTTCATTTCAGGCACCGAGCAGGTCACGATGCAAGCCTTGTCGGCGGCGACAGATGCACGAATCTCATTGAAAGTGTATGTTCCGTCATTGTTATTGACAGCATTGCGCACATAAGAGACGCCTGCATCCTCGGGATAAGCGAAAGAGAGCGTGGCATTGGTCACATAATTCTGCTCATTATCCAGAACCGTGGCCACGAGCGTGAGCTTGTGCTCCGAGAGATAAACCGTGCGGTTCACACTCTCGCCATACATCAGGCAGGGATATGATGAGAAGCTGTCATTTACCTTTACCTGGCACTCATAAGCATTGAAGTATGGAGCGGTTCCCTTCAGAGTGTATCCATCGGGATTCAGCGCACCGGTGAGCGTAAAGACATACTTTCCGTCTTCATTGGCAGTGACATTCTCTATCACAGGGGTCTCGCCATCGTAGAGAGAGAAAACTGCTGTGGTAATGGAGATATTGTAGTCGCTGGCAGTGATGACCATAGTAGACTTCACGCGTTCAAGCACTACATCAATAGTCTTGTCGGCATCCACATTGAAAGTCTCAACGTAATCCACATAACCTTCGGCTGACACCACGAGGTTGAGGAAGTTGCCCGATACATCAGAGAAAGAGAATGTTCCGTCTTCGGCAGTAGTAGTGTCAGGACATGTGGAAAGCGCTACTTTCACTCCTGCGAGAGGATTGCCCTCAGAGTCTTTTACTGTACCGGATACGGTATGGCCAGCTGCGGATGATGACTCATAAGTGTTGCGCCAATTATCGAAATAAGCATAGTTTGTAGCTATGGCGATCCATCCGTCTTCCTCCACATCAAATTCTACCAATGAGAATCCATCGGCATTAATGGCCGGTTGGGCAGGCACTTTGCTGAGGCGGTCATAGAAAGCTATCTGCTGTCCCACTTCGAAAGAACCGGGCTCACCTGTAACCTTGCAGATTTCAAGGAATGCTCTTGCATCATCTACATATACAGATGACCTGGGCTTGAGCATGAAAGATGCTTTTCCTGCATGAGCATATGTCACGAGATAGTTGCGATGAGTATTGTCATTATCAGAAGTAAAGATACATGGAGTGCCGTCAACGCCCTTGTCTGATGGCCAACTTCCAATCCATTCGTTTGACGCCCATGCACCGATGCCAAACCATCCTGTAGGAAGACCGGCAACATTCAAATTATATGCGCCACATCCAGAGCCGATAGAATTGAAGTCCTGCTCATCTGTCACTGTAGTTGCGGCACCTCCCTGCTTCAGCACAAGGTTCTCGTAGTTGTCGATATAGAAATGATTGATGGCGATTGCTACCCATCCGTCGGCAGCTATGTCAAATTCCATTTTTGAGAATCCTTCATTGCTTATTGTGGGATTGGCAGGCACATTCCTGAAGTCACCTTCATAGAACACGATCTGATCTCCTATGGAGAAGGAGCCGGGCTCTCCTTTCACTGTATATAATCCAAGGTAGGCACGCTTGTAAGAATCATTCACATAGGACGCGCTTTCGGCTTTCACCATCAATGAAATTTTACCGGCACGGGCATAAGTTACGAGATAGCTCATTTCACTGGCTGAACCTGTGCTATACATGCTATTTTCCAATAAGATGCACGGAGATCCATCAACTCCAGTATAACTTTTCCAGTTGCCACGATATTCGTTGTCGGTGATAACACCAAGTCCATACCAGCCGGCAGGCAGACCTTTGGGATCAAACTGATAATCACCGCTATTGGCCCCCACTGCGTCGAAGGTCTCAGAGCTTGACACCACCCATTCTCCTTCAAGCGGATCTTCGCCGCCCTGAGTGAATTCATTAACGTAGTTATCCACAAAGCAGTCACATCCGCTGATGCCTATGTAGCAGTCTTCTTCAAGATTCACCGTCAGTGTCATGAAATCGCGCCAACTTGAGTAGCCGGGGATACTGCCTACGGGAGCGTAGTGGATCAGCTTCTCTCCACGAGTGAAGCCGCTATTGCCGCCTTCATTCATTTTGTAGATTGTAATGAATGAGGAGCCAAAGCTTGCTGAGCTGGTTGTGTTCGGACGCACTTTTATGGAAACTGTGCCGGCATTTGCCTTAGTAATAAATGTAGCAGCCTCTTCAGGGCCATACCAGGCCGCCTGGAAATTAATACACTTTGAGCCGTCTACCCCTGCATCATTTGAGAGATCGGCAAAAGCATACGTGTTATCAATAAGCCACCAGCCTTCAGGCATGGCTTCTTGCTTGGGAGATGTCAAATCATTGAAATCCCAGGATACGGTATCGGCTTTCGAGTGAAATGTAAACATCGAAAGCATCATTACCATAAAAAGTAAAGATAATTTACGCATAAGCGATAAAGGTTAGTGAAACATATGTTGCGACAAAGTTAAGAATTTATTTTTACTACGCAAAATTCTGAGCAAAAAAATTGCAATAAAAAGTTACGAATGTTAAAATTGAAGTGTTATGCGTCTCCGTGTGAGCATATGCAGCAATATGCCCCACACGGCATAATTCCAGATCATGATGCATATGAGCATTATGCTACAACGATATGTCTAAGAAGTAATTTCTTTAAAATAACTACTATGCAGAATATATACATACCACATCTCTCATTCTCCCCAAAAAGAATCATTCTATACATCTGTGCACACCCACACCTTCTATCCGCAACAATATCACGCCGACCTCTCATTCTCCCCACGCAGACTCGCATCGCAGAATACCAAGACTATGGCCGGAATGCCACTCAGTCTGAGGAGGCAGACAGCGACCACATTCCGCTCCTGCAAACAGGCAGACACCTGAATAACGAAAACAGGCGCCCCCGCACTCGGGAGACGCCTGGCTGATAAAATGCTATATATGCTTATTTCTTGGCGATCTTACGATAACCGTACTGAGCGGCGCAGCCAAGCTCTTCCTGAATGCGGAGGAGCTGGTTGTACTTTGCCATGCGATCGGAACGTGAAGCGGAACCGGTCTTGATCTGGCCTGCGTTGGTTGCTACTGCAATGTCGGCGATAGTAGCGTCTTCAGTCTCGCCTGAACGGTGAGAGATCACAGCGGTATAACCGTTGCGCTGAGCCATCTCCACCGCACGGAGAGTCTCGGTGAGAGAACCGATCTGGTTCACCTTGACAAGGATAGAGTTGGCACAACCCTCACTGATGCCACGCTCAAGATATTTTACATTGGTCACGAAGAGGTCATCGCCTACCAGCTGGCAACGGTCACCTATGAGATCGGTGAGGATCTTCCATCCCTCCCAGTCATTCTCGGCCATACCGTCTTCGATTGAGTCAATGGGATATTCATTCACGAGCTTCTCAAGATACTTGGCCTGCTCTTCGCTGGTGTAGACAGGGCCGTCGGCCTGCTTCCATGTGTAGTCATACTTGCCATCCTTGAAGAACTCGGAACTTGCGCAGTCAAGACCGATAGTGACGTCCTTGCCGGGCTCGTAACCTGCCTTGCGGATAGCTTCCATGATTACATTGAGGGCATCTTCAGTGCCGTCAAGCGCAGGAGCGAAGCCACCTTCATCACCCACGGCTGTGCTGAGGCCACGGGCCTTGAGCACGCTCTTGAGGTTATGGAACACCTCAGTGCCCATGCGTATGCCTTCACGGAAGCAGCATGCTCCTACAGGACGGATCATGAATTCCTGAAAGGCGATGGGAGCGTCGGAGTGAGCGCCGCCGTTGATGATGTTCATCATGGGCACGGGGAGCACATAGCTGTTGGCACCACCTATATATTTATAAAGGGGAAGGTCGAGATAGTCGGCAGCAGCCTTTGCCACTGCGAGAGATACGCCGAGGATTGCGTTAGCGCCGAGATTGCTCTTGGTGTCAGTGCCGTCGAGAGCTATCATTTTCTCATCGATGGCGATCTGATCGAGAGCAGACATCCCGATGAGAGCCTCTGCTATGGGGCCGTTTACGTTGGCCACAGCCTTGATAACACCCTTGCCCATGTAGCGGTTCTTGTCGCCGTCGCGAAGCTCGAGAGCTTCATTGACGCCGGTGGAGGCGCCTGAGGGAACGGCTGCGCGGCCGCGTGCGCCGCTTTCAAGGATTACATCTACTTCTACTGTGGGGTTGCCACGGGAGTCAAGCACCTCACGACCGATAATTTTTTCAATCTTCATAATAAAAATTTCTATCTTTTATGGATTATATTCCAGGGAAATGTATGCATAAAAAACCGACGGGCCACGGAAGAATCCGCCGGTGAAAGCCTCACGCTTTCAGTGTGCAAAAGTACAAAAAAAACTTGACATGCACATGATATGAATGCTTAAAAATTCTTGCAATGTGTGTACCTGCCACACATCTTTCTCAGGCCTTCTTTATTCCTCAAATCTATGCAGGGCAAGGGGAGCGCCCGGCGAGATGCGGGCGTAGGAACAGAGATCAATCCACTCTCCGAGGATTATGGCGCGGCATGTGGGCGAGAGCCGCTCGTCGGCAAGTGCGTGGCGGTGGCCGAAAATGAAATAGTTTATGTCGGGGTGTGCGCTCAGATATTCATCGGCAAAGATGATGAGGGGTTCCGTGCTGCGCCCCCTATAAGCATCAGGCACAGGGTGACGGCTGCGGTTGTCATTGCTGAACGAACGCGCAAGAGGCACAGTCCAGCGAGGGTGCACCGAGGCGAAGAGCCACTGGCAGAAGCGGTTGCGAAACAGAGCGCGCAGGAATCTGAACGCGCGAGAGGCACGCCCCACTCCATCGCCATGCGTGATAAAGAATCGCCGGCCGCATATGTCGCGGACAAGAGTGCCGTCTACGACCTCTATGCCGAGTTCCGACGGCAGATAATCGAATATCCAGATGTCGTGATTGCCTATCATCCATGTGATCTTCACGCCCGAATCGGCCAGCTCCGCCAATGCCCCGAAAAAACGTGTGTGCCCCCTTGGCACCACATAGCGGTATTCATACCAATAGTCGAGCACATCCCCCACGAGATATATCTCGGCAGCATCGGCCGCTATGCTCTTAAGAAAGCGCACAACACGCCTCTCCGTCTCTACAGGAGAGGAGAAATAGGATGCTCCGAGATGCAGATCACTAAGGAAATATACGGCGTCGCGAGGCACAGCAGGAGTGAGATTACATGAATCCGAGTTCAAGCTTGGCCTCTTCGCTCATCATATCCTGACACCACACCGGATCAAAGACAAGACGGAGGTCGACAGCCTTGGGTCCCTCGATGCTGAGAAGCTTCTGCCTCACGTCTTCCATGATGAAGTCGGCGGCAGGACAGCCCGGAGCGGTGAGAGTCATATCCACATGAAGAGTCTCATCGGCAGGATCGAAGTCGATCTTATAAATAAGACCGAGATCATAGACATTCACCGGTATTTCAGGATCGAAGACAGTGCGGAGCACCTCTATCGCCTTCTGGGTTATGAGAAGAGATTTGTCGTCAGACTGATTATTTTCCATAGTGCAAAATTACAAAAAATATCGTAGCGTCGGAGGGGTTTCAAAAAAAATGATTAACTTTGCGCATATAAAGCCATATGCACGCTCAAGCCGGCAGGCACGGCGCATACAGGCTCCATACATTATCCATAACACTTATAACCTGGAAAAAGATGAATTTTTTTTGGAAAGCTCTGGCCGTGGCAATGATTGCCCTCATGGGCACACAGGCCGCTAACGCACAGTTCCGCTTCGGCATCAAGGCCGGTCTGAATCTCAACAAGCTGCATGTGAATGACTGGAAAAACAACTTCAATCAGGATAACGGCTGCGGCTTTACCGGCGGCGTGATGACTGAGTTTACGGTGCCCCTCATAGGCCTCTGCTTCGATGCCTCGCTCATGTACACCCACATGTCGGCCACCACAACATTCGACAATGCCACCGGCCAGGATATGGGTGAGGCCTCTTCCAAGAACTTCTTCAATATTCCGGTGAATGTGAAGTATCGCTTCGGCATGGTGCCTGTGGTGAAGCCTTTTATCTTTACAGGCCCTGACTTCGCCTTTAAGTTTGGCGGTGAGAATGATGTCTTCAAGACCAAGACTTTCCAGTGCGCATGGAATATAGGCCTCGGTTTTGAGCTCTTCAACCACCTGCAGATTGCCGGCTCCTACGGCATAGGCATGAACAATGTGGCCAAGCATTTCGTGAGCGATGATATCAACCTCACGAGTGACTTCAAGATCAAGAACAATTACTGGACTATTACAGCTGCGTATCTGTTCTAATCTATTGTAAATGAAAAAGATATTCATATTAATGGCGTTGGCCGCGAGTACTCTCACGGCCGGCGCCCAATTTCGCTGGGGCGCCACGGCCGGCGTGAATTTCGAAAAACAGCGCTTCAAGCAGGATCTCATCGAGGTAAACGGCGGTGTGGGATTCAGCGCCGGCATCATGGGGGAACTCATGTTTCCCGGCATAGGCTTCGGCGTGGATTTCGGACTCAACTACGAGCAACATTCCTCAAAGATGCACTTTGAGCAGCGCGAGATATGGGCTTCCGACGGCTTCGGAGCTACTACAAGCACCATACATCTGCTGCAGGTGCCCATCAATATCCGCTTCAAGTATACCCGCCTTAACGGCATCGAAAACAAGATAGCTCCATTCGTATACGGAGGCCCGGTATTCAACATCCAGGTCGGCCACAACAGTGTGCCGCCATTGGAATACAGCTCCGGATCCATAGGACTGCAGTGTGCGCTCGGCGCCGAACTGTGGCAGAAATTTCAGGTGAGCGGAGGCTATTACTGGGATATGACTTATGAGACACGCACCCGCAAGCTTGAGAACTTCAGCTCCCGCCCTCACGGCTGGACTGTGAAAGTAGTCTATTTCCTTCCCTGAGACAGCCCGCGCAGTGTATGCCGATGTGATACTGCCCCTGCCCATCTATGCTTCGTTCACCTATGAGGTGCCGAAGCCTATGGCTGCATCTCTTGTGCCCGGATGCCGGGTGCTCGTGCAGTTCGGTCGCAGCAAAATATACACAGGCATTGTGGAAAACGTGCACGGCAAGTGTCCGGAAAATTTTGAACCCAAACCTGTCATTGCCCTTCTTGATGAAAAACCGGTATTGCGTAATCCGCAATTGAGATTCTGGCAATGGATGTCCGAATATTATCTTTGCTCTCCGGGAGAGGTGATGAAGGCTGCGTTGCCTGCAGCTCTCAAAGTGGAGAGCGAGACATGGATAGAACCTGCCCCCGATGCAGAGCCGGATGAGTCGAGCACTCTCACGGAGCGTCAGGCGCAGGTCTTTGCTTATATAAGCCACGAAGGCAAGGTGCGCGTCGCACAATTGGAGAAGGCAATGGATATGCCGAATCCCCGCCTTGTGGTGAACGCCTTGCTTGAGAAGGGTCTTGTGAGAGTGGCTGAGACCCTGGTGGATAAATATGTAAGCCGCAAGGTGACTATGGTGACTCTCGCGTGCCAAAGATGGGATGATGCCACACTTCACGAATATTTCGAACTGTCGCGGCGATCGTCCAAGAGAGAAAAGCTGCTGGTGGCATATCTGGATTTATCCGGATGGCTGACGCTCGGACAGCCTTTGCGCCAGGTGGAGCGCCAGGTTCTGCTTGAGAGAAGCGGAGCGACTCCCGCGGTATTGAAGGGAATGATCGACAAGGGTATAATGAAGACGTGCCGCCAGGAGGTGAATCGCTTTCTTCCGCCGGTGAGTGTGCCTGATGTGACATTGCCCGGACTGTCGGATGCCCAGACTATTGCCCTGCGGAATTTACGACGGGAGATGGGCCGGCATGGAGTGACGCTACTCCGGGGAGTGACCGGAAGCGGTAAGACCGAGATCTACTCTCACCTTATAAATGAGGCGCTTGAACATGGTGACCAGGTTTTGTTTCTCGTGCCGGAGATAAGCCTCACCACCCAGCTCACCTTCAGGCTCCAGAAAATATTCGGCAAGCAATTGCTCGTATATCACTCAAAATTTTCAGACAGCGAGAGGGTCGACATATGGCGCCGGCTTCTTTCATCGAGCAGCCCTGTAGTGGTGCTTGGTGTGCGCTCCTCGATATTCCTGCCTTTTTCCCGTCTCGGTCTTGTAGTGGTGGATGAAGAGCACGAAAGCAGCTACAAGCAATATGACCCGGCTCCCCGCTATAACGCTCGCGACGCTGCAATCATGCTTGCCTCGATGCATGGAGCCAAGACTCTTTTAGGTAGCGCGACACCATCGATAGAGACCTATTACAAGGCGCGTCAGGGGAAATACGGACTCGTGGAACTGCTGGAGCGCTATGGCGATGTGAAGTTGCCTGAAGTGACAGTAGTGGATATGGGTGACCAGCGCAGGCGCAAAGCCAGTCGCGGAGTGTTTTCCTCTCCCCTGCTGTCGGCACTTGAAGAGAACGCCCGGCAGGAAATGCAGTCAATCATTTTTCAGAACAGACGCGGATATGCGCCGGTGGTGATATGCTCTCAATGCGGGTGGACGCCAAAATGCGAACATTGCGATGTATCGCTCGTTTATCACAAGCATATCGGCGAACTGAGATGCCACTACTGCGGCTTCTCCATGACGTTGCCCAAAGTGTGTCCTGCCTGCGGCGAGAACGCATTGGGCACATATGGCTACGGCACAGAGCGTGTGGCAGATGATCTGCATAACATCTATCCGTCACTGCGCATCGCCAGGATGGATCTGGACACTACCCGCAATAAGAACGGGCATGAGGAAATAATAGGCAAGTTCTCACGTCATGACACGGATGTGCTCGTAGGCACACAGATGGTGAGCAAGGGGCTTGACTTTGAGAAGGTCAAGCTCGTGGGAATACTCAATGCCGATACCTTGCTGAATTTTCCTGATTTCAGGAGTGATGAACGAGCATTCAACATGATGGAGCAGGTGGCCGGCAGAGCAGGCCGCCACGGCGCGCCCGGGCGTGTGATCATACAGACTACGGCTCCTAAAAATGAGATAATCGCCCGCGTGGTGAATCACGATTACACTGGATATTACGACAGGGAGGTGGAACTACGGCGCGAATTTGCATATCCTCCGTTCACGCGTGTAATCAATATCTATCTGCGTCATAAGGATGAGCATGCTCTCATCGACCTTACAGTGAGATACACACAGGAGATGAAACGCGTGTTCGGGCGCAGGGTGCTCGGGCCGGAGACTCCATTTGTGGGCCGTATAAGCAACTACCACATACGCACTCTCATGCTCAAAGTAGAGGCCGGAGCTTCAATGCCTAAGGTGAAGGCATTGCTACGACAGATTTACGTGAGCCTCGCCACGCTTCCTGGCATGAAGCAATTGCTGCTGCATTATGATGTGGATCCCGTGTGATGAAGCATCACGATCTATTTCATTTCTCACCGTCAAGATTCTGAATTTTCAGGGCAACCGCATCGGAATCTACAAAAATTATAAAGATTTAGGCATTATTAAA
>CAJTTA010000016.1 GCA_910579305.1 uncultured Muribaculaceae bacterium | reverse complement strand
TAAATATTTGATAACGCTTCTTAAAAATTATGGATTCTGATGCGGTTGCCCTGAACACTATACGGTCAAACTCAGCTTTACTCGGAGCATTTGCCACCCATTTCATACCGTCATCCGGAATCTCTTCGCCAGACGCCACGGTTTCGTCCTTGCCTTCCACCACGGCATCTCCATTATTATCAATGGATGGCTCATCTATACGCTCTGAATCACATGCAATAAACATTGCCAAGACAGGCAACCCTGCGATTAAAAACTTAAATCTCATAATTTTCAACGTTTTACACCATTAATAAATTGAATATCATAATTATGATAATTATTAACACTCCAAGAAGTATCGGTATTATCATCAGGGCCTAATTCATCGGGTTCATAGAAAAATCCGTTAGCACCATTTACATTCTTAATATAATAATATCCATTACAGTCGCCATTAAGAGCAGCTGACAAAAAGAAGAGTCAGCAGCATAGAAAAGAGAGTTTTCTTCATGCGCTTAAGATTTGTTGGTTATTAATACGCCTCAAAGATAATAGATAATTTTCATAATTCCAAATGTTTTTGAAGTTATTTTTACATTTTATCTTCAATACACTAACCATCAACCTGTTATAAAATTAAAAATAAATCAATCAAAAGCAAAAAATCAACATTCTGAGTACCCCAAAAATCAAGATACATCCAATTATAGCATAACATTCCGAACACAAAGAACAAAAACATCGCCTATCCACATTGCCACTTATTAACACTTCAATATCTGTTGCGCGATTCATTCCGGGGAATTCGAATTCCGAAAACGTCCAACTCACACCAATCATTTAATTCTAAACATCTTACATATTTTACCATCCAGTCACTTTACCTATCCGGCTCTTACCCGTCGGACGTCAGCGCTTCATTTCCGACCAATGTCCTGCGGCTCCCGGGAGTCTCACCGCGACGCGCCACTCGCGCCACGCAATAATCAGCCGAAAGAGGCGTTAATTAATCAATGAGATACCAAAGGCTTCTGCATATAATTCTTCTCCTGGTCACCTGCATACCTGCCGCCAGGGCGCAGCGCAATGACTTTGTGCCTAACCGCCAATATGCCGATCAACGCCGCACACACCTTGGATTTTCGGTAGGAATGCACTTCCAAGACCTGAAGTTCACCCACAACGGTCTCATCACTCCCCAGGGAGAACAATGGGGATGCGAGGTGCCGGCTTACAGTCCCGGATTCTGCGTGAACGTGCTTGGCGACCTACGCCTCCACAAGTACTTCAACCTCAGACTGAGTCCGGGCATGTACTTCGGCAACAAGACGGTGACCTTCCGCGACGCGGCCTCGGGTGCCGAGAACAGGCAGGACGTGAAGAGCGCTTATGTGGTGTTCCCTCTCGACCTCAAGATTTCAGGAGACCGATGGAAGAATTCCCGCCCTTACGTAACCCTCGGAGTGATGGGATCGCTCGACGTCTCCAAGAAGAGAAGCGACTTCCTGCAGTTCAATTCTATGGACGCCTATCTCACCCTCGGTCTCGGCTGCGACTTCTATCTGCCCTTCTTCAAGCTATGCCCCGAGGTGAAATTCTGTTTCGGACTCACCGACGTGCTGCGCCATGACAGGCCGGACTTGGTGGATGACCCGGAAACCATGAAAATCACCGACTCTCTGAAGAAGGTGAAAAACAACATGATTGTATTTACTTTCTATTTTGAATAAAATAAGACAAATATTACTGCTGCTGGCGCTGACATTGTGCACATATGCGCATGCTCATGATTTCGAGCCGCTGCTCGGACAGTTCTCGCAGATGCCGTCGCTTTATAATCCGGCCGCCACAGGCCTCAGCGATTTCATCCGGATAAGAGGAGACGCACGCCTGCAATGGATAGGCATTGACAATGCGCCGAAGACTTTCTCCGGCACTGCCGACATGCCCGTGAAACTGGGCAAAAAGCGAATAGGCATAGGCGTGATGGTCCAGCAGGAAGGACTCGGCCTTTTCTCCAATCTCGAGGCTGGACTCCAGGCCTCTTATAAATTGAAATTACTGGGAGGCACACTGTCGATAGGCGTGCAAGGCTCTTACCTCAATTCCAAGTTCAAGGGCTCGGAAGTGATCCTGCCTGACGATGATGACTATCATGAAGGCACGGATGAGGCGATACCCACGCAGGATCTCTCCGGCAACAAGTTTGATTTCTCAGCCGGCCTTTGGTTTGATCACAAATTCTTCTACGCCGGCATATCGGGACGTCACCTGCTCGACCCCTCCATCGCACTGAAGATGGAAGGATCAGAGAACACGGAGGCGATGGAATATGAGACACGCCGCGCGCGCACTTTATATTTTACGGCAGGTAGCAATATTCCAATAAAAAACACGTTAATAGAATTGCAGCCCGCAATCATCGCAGCAACGGATCTCACTGATTTCACAGGAATTGTGGAGATGCGCGCGAGATACAACAGGTTCATATCTGTGGGCATAGGCTATCGCTATCTGTCGGGAATAAGCCTGAGCCTCGGAGCGGAATACAAGAATTTCTTCCTGGGATACAGCTACGAATACCCGCTCTCGGCAATAGCCAAAGCCTCGGCAGGCAGCCATGAGATAGTGGCCGGCTATCAGCTCAAGCTCGACTTCTCGGCCAAGAACAAGAACCGTCACCGCTCCATACGCATCATGTGACGGCATCTTCGACTACAGGATTGATTAACTCTGACAAGATATTAAGCATAAAGATGAAGATATTACTCTCTAAAGTACTCCGGCTCACAGCTCTTGTGGCTCTATGCCTGAGCCTGGCCGCACTGGGCTCTTGCACTTCTTCACGCTCCAACGCTTATGGAGGCGAGGTCACAGGCGTGGGAGGCACATCTTACTCCGAGGCCACACCCTATGGCATGGTGCTCGTGGATCGCGGCGCCGTAAAGATGGGACCCGCCAAGGATGACTCCGTGTGGGGAATAAAGGCCGACCCGAGAGGTGTGAGCATCGATGCCTTCTGGATGGATGAGACGGAAGTGACCAATTCCAAGTACAAGCAATTTGTATTCTGGGTGCGCGACTCCATCATCCGCGAGCGCCTCGCCGATCCCGCCTATGGAGGCAATGAGGAATTCAAGATCGAGGAAGACAAGGAAGGCAATCCCGTAAAGCCGTATCTCAACTGGAACAAGGCCATCCCCTGGCGTAATCCCAATGAAGACGAGCAGCGCGCCATAGAGAGCGTATACCGCACCAACCCCATCACCGGCCGACGCGAGCTCGACCCCACTCAGCTCAATTACCGGTATGAGATATACAACCACACGGCAGCGGCTCAACGCAAGTACCGCCTTGACGCGACCCGCCGTGACTATAACACGGATCATGAGGTGGACTACACTCTGCCCACCATCAGCAAGGATACGGCCTACATCAATGATGAGGGACTCATCGTGCGTGAGACAATCTCCCGCCCCCTCACAGGAGACTACGACTTCCTGAACACTTACATTGTGAATGTATACCCCGACACCACTTGCTGGATCAATGATTTTGACAATGCCTATAATGAGCCTTACACCCGCATGTACTTCTCCCATGCCGGATATAACGATTACCCGGTGGTGGGTGTGAGCTGGGAACAGGCCAACGCGTTCTCCAATTGGCGCACCGACTTCCTGCGCCGCTCCCTCGGACGCGAAAGCGTGTTCATCGAGCCTTACCGCCTGCCCACCGAAGCCGAATGGGAATATGCTGCACGTGCCGGCAATTCGGAAAGCTCTTATCCCTGGGATGAGACTCTGCCTATGGATGAACGTGGCTGCTTCTATGCCAACTTCAAGCCTATGGAGGGTGATTTCATCCGCGACGGCCATCTGATCACTTCAAAGGTGGGCACCTATTCTCCTAATAATTTCGGCCTATACGACATGGCCGGCAACGTGAGTGAATGGACCTCTACGGCCTACACCGAGAGCATCGACAGGCTTACAAGCGACATGAATCCGGAATATCGGTATGACGCTGCCAAGGAAGATCCCTACAAGATGAAGCGCAAGATCGTGCGCGGAGGTTCCTGGAAAGATGTCGCCCATAACCTGCGCTCCGACCTGCGGCAATGGGAATATCAGAATGAACAGCGGTCATATATAGGATTCCGCAATGTGCGCTCGCAAGTAGGCTTCGCACGCGGCAACCGCAACCGTCAGAACAAGAAATAACTTACCCCTCTATATTTAGAATCACTCCACATGGGAAAAATCAAAAAATTCGGCAACTTTATAGAGCGTTTCCTGCATGGATCTAAAGGACAGCGTTTCTTCAACTTTGCCTACTCCATAGGCGCAGCTATCGTTATCTGGGGCGCGCTCTTCAAGATCCTTCACCTGCCTGGCGGCAGCACCCTGCTCTGCATAGGCATGGGCACTGAGATCGCGATGTTTATTCTCACGGCTTTCGACCGTCCTCCACGCGAATACGCCTGGGAAGACGTCTTCCCCGTGCTTGATTCCCACGATGCGGGCGACCGTCCTGACTTCGCCTCCGGCTCCGGAGTGATTGTGGCCGGAGGGGGAGGTTATGCCGGCCCGCAGCCGGCAGCCGGCAGTCAGAACTATGACACGGCTGCGCCTGCCATATCCGGCACACAGGCCATGGCTGCGGCAGGATTGCCCTCGGGAATTTCTCTCAGTGAAGAGGACACTCTTTCCCTGCGCGAGAGCATATCAAAGATGAGTGCCGCCGCCGACCAGCTCTCTCAAATGGCCGAACTCACCGACGCGACCCAGCAGTACCTCGGCCAGATGGCCGGCATAGCAGAGCAGATGACAGCTCTGCGCGACACGACCGAGAAACTCAATGACGTGAGCACGACGCTGCTGCAATCTTATTCTGCCATAACTTCCAACTCCGAAAACATCCAGCGTAGCTCCGGAGGATATGTGGAGCAGATGGAAGCGCTAAACCGCAACGTATCGGGGCTTAACACTATTTATGAGATACAGCTCAAGTCGATTGCCTCGCAACTCGACAGCATCGACCGTGTAAACCGCGGCCTGAAAGATATCCGAGACATGTATGAGAAGAGTGCCAACGAAAGCTCACGCTATTGCGAGGAGACCGAGAAGATGGCCCGCTATATGAAGCAGCTCAACAGCGTCTACGAAAAGATGATCACGGCTATGACCATCAATATGTATAACCCCATGATGGGCGGTGTCCCGGGATCTGACAAGCAAGTGCAGAATCCTTTTGCATCTCAGGACTCCGACACCCATAACACCTAATGCGGAGGCTGAAAAATGGCAGGAGGTAGCAACAACGTAGCAAGAATGTCGCCCCGCCAGAGGATGATCAATCTCATGTATATCATCCTCACGGCCATGCTCGCGCTCAATGTGTCGAGCGACGTGCTCAATGGTTTCAGTCAGGTGCAGGCCGGTCTCCAGAAGACCACCGATAACCTCTCGGCCAAGAACGCCGCTCAATTCCAATATCTCAAGCAGCTTTATGAGGAGAATCCTCAGAAGACCGCCCCTTGGCTCGCCAAAGGCACTGAAGTGAGTCAGCGCTCTGACTCTCTATACAACACACTTGAGATTCTCAAGGTGGCTATCGCACGCCAGGCCGACGGCCCCGGCGCCGACTATCGCCATCTTATTAACAATGATGATCTTGAGGCTTCATCAGCATGGATGCTGAACCCTGTCTCGCAACGAGGGAAAAAGCTGCGTGAGGCCATCGACGCTTACCGCACGTTTATCGCAGCCAACATTGCTGATCCCGACAAGCGCAAGGCTGTGGAGCAGCTCCTATCCACTACCGTGACTGCACCAAAAGGCACGGTGGGTGCTGTGACATGGGAACAGGTAAACTTTGAGAACATGCCGGTGATTGCAGCTGTGACATTTCTCACCCATCTCCAGACTAATCTGCGCCAGGCTGAAAGCGAGGCCATGACATCGATCATAAATGCTATCGACATGGGCGATGTAAGAGTAAACTCCCTCAATGCCTATGTGATTCCACAAAGCACCATGATAATGCAAGGTGGCAGATATAGCGCCGACATTGTGCTCGCAGCCATAGACACGACCAACCGCCCCAGGATATATGTAGGTGGGCGCGAGATAAAAGGTGGCCACTACGAGTTCTCGCCCGGCAGCACAGGCACTTTCGACTATTCAGGCTATATCGAGGTTCTGAAGGCCGATGGATCCTTGTCCAAATATCCTTTCAAAAGCTCCTACACCGTCATTGAGCCCATGGCCACTATCTCTCCCACAATGATGAATGTGCTCTATGCAGGAATCGACAACCCCATAAGCATCTCGGCCCCCGGTGTGCCTATGAGTGCCATCAATGCCTCCATGACCAACGGCTCGCTCACACGCAGCGGAGACCACTGGGTAGCCCGATCCTCATCGGTAGGCTCGGAAGCCCAAATCACTGTGAGCGCCACGCTTGACGGCCGCACGGTGCAACTCGGCGCCATGACATTCAGAGTGCGCAAATTGCCCGACCCGCTGCCGTTCATAGCATATAAGGATGCCTCCGGCAATACACAGCACTACAAGGGATCGCCCAAACGCCTGTCAAAAGCAGCCCTCATGAATGCCTTCGGGCTTGGAGCCGCTCTCGATGACGGTGTGCTCAATATAAGTTACCAGGTGGTCTCATTCTCCACCATATTTTACGATTCTATGGGCAATGCCATTCCGGAGAACTCAGCCGGCGGCTCTTTCTCGCCCCGACAGGTGGAGCAGTTCAAGCGCCTCAAAGTGGGCAAGCGCTTCTTCATCTCGGAGATCAAGGCCAAAGGCCCCGATGGCATCACTCGCGATATCCCTCCCATGGAGGTAGTCCTCAACTAATCAGTTAATTACACTCACAAGATATATGAACCTCTTACGCCACTACATAACCCTTGCCTCCGTGCTCCTCATTGCCGTGGCCACAATGGCCCAGGTTGAGACCGGTGGCACCGTCAGCCGCCGTTCCGGCAAAGACCGCAAGAGCCGCAAGAGCGAAAACACTTCCGGGCCCACTATCACCGAGCGCATGGAGAGCTTCTACGACTCCCGCGATCCACATGATGCCGACCTGGAATGGACGCGCACTATATATAGGCAGATTGACCTGAGCAAGGATATAAACGCTCCTCTATATTTCCCCGAAGATGTAGTGGACGGTCAGCAAAATCTCTTCCGCATATTGCTTTCGCTTGTGGTGGATGAGAAGATTCCTGCTTATGAATATCTGGACGGACGCGAAGTATTCACCGAGAAATATCAGATCAATGTGCCTGAGATGCTTGAACGCTTCGGCATCTACTACAAGCAGGACGGCAATGGAAGAGGATCGAAATATGTGATCGAGGAAGCCGACGTGCCCACCGGGCAGGTGCTCAACTATTATATTGTGGAGAAATGGGAATTTGACCGTCGTTCCAATCAGATGAAAGTGCGTGTCGAGGCGATATGCCCCGTGCTTAACAAATACGGTGATTACGGCGGCGAGGCCAAATACCCGATGTTCTGGGTGAAGTTCGACCAACTGCGCCCCTATCTCGCACAGCAATATGTATTCCTGACCGATGACAATAACCTGGCAAGGTATTCGCTCGACGATTACTTCACCATGAACATGTATCAGGGAGACATCTATAAGACCAAGAATCTGCGCAATCTTTCGCTTGTGCAGCAATATCCTGACCCCGATGATCTGAAACATGCTCAGGATAGCATAGAGCAGCGCCTCCGTGCATTCGACAAGAATCTGTGGGTGCCCACCCGCGAAGAGTATCTTGCCGAACGTGAGGCCCGCGAAGCCGCCGAGCTGGCCGCCGCTGCCGCCGGCGACTCAATCGAGCCTGCCTCCCGCGACAAAGAGGCAGTGGCCCCTGCCGCTCCCAAACCTGAAAAGAAAACGACACGCAAGCGGTCGAAGCCCAAAGCCTCCAAGGCACCGAAGGTCAAAGAAAGCAGTTCGGGCAATGCAGGTGCAGTCAAGTCTGTGCGCCGACGCAAGCGCTGAGGTTACATCCCTGCGTACAAGCTCTGAAGAAATATGGCTTGCCATATAGTACTCACAATCACAGCCTATGAAGATATTTCTTTCTCAAGTAATCAAAGACATAGACCACGCCACCTGTCAGGCTCAGAATATCGACTCGGTAGAGTTGATGGAGAGAGCTGCAGGCGCCGTGGCCTGTGAGGTTATAAGCAGATTCCTTCCATCACAACGCATCGTGGTCATCGCCGGCCCCGGCAATAACGGGGGTGACGCTCTTGCCGCCGCCCGCATGCTCATAGAGCAGGGATACAAGAAAGTGGAAATTTTCCTTTTCAATGTGCAGGGACGCCTCAGCCACGATTGCAGTCGCCAGCGCGCCAGGCTCATCGCCCTCGATGGCATCGACTTCACCGAGATCAATAAGGAATTCACGCCCCCCTATCTCGGTAAAGGGGATGTTGTGCTCGACGGGCTCTTCGGAGCCGGCCTGTCAAGTCCTCTTCAGGGAGGCTTCATGTCGCTTGTAAGATATGTCAACGAAAGTGGGGCATATGTAATATCCATTGATATTCCGTCAGGTCTCTTCGGAGAGTGGAACGAGCAGGTCAATCTCCGTGATGTGATGCACGCTGATCTCACCCTGGCCATTTCAATGCCACGTATAGCGTTCTTCTTTGAGGAAAATTCGGCAGCCGTAGGCGATTGGAAAATTCTGGATATTGAGCTTGACGCACAGAAGATCAGGGAAACTCCTGCCACATTCTTCTTTGTGGACGCCCACAATGTGCACAGGGTGCTTAAGCGGCGCCATCCTTTCTCCGCAAAGCGTGATTTCGGATCTGTAATGATAATGGCCGGGTCTATGGGCATGATGGGCGCAGCTATCATGGCGGCGCGCGCCGCCATGCGCACGGGAGCCGGGCTTGTGACTGTACATTCGGCCAGATGCGGAATGATACCGATGCAGACGGCCGTATGCGAAGTTATGTTTGAACCTGACAAGAATGACCGATATATCAGTGACATGCGCCTGCATCACTCTCACAAAGCTGTGGCTGCAGGCCCGGGCATAGGCGTGTTTGATGAAACAGTAAATGCCCTTGAGGGCCTGCTGAAGAATGCCGGCATGCCCCTTGTGCTGGATGCCGACGCCCTCAACTGCATAGCCAAGCGCCCCACTCTTCTGCCTCTCATTCCGCCCATGAGTGTCATCACGCCCCACAAAGGCGAATTCGACCGGTTGTTTGGCGAGCATACAGATGATGAGACACGCCTGAAGAAAGCCATCGAAGTATCGCAATATTACAATATAATAATTGTGCTCAAGGGCCATTACACAGCTATTGTGCGCCCCGACGGAAAAGTCTATTTCAACTCTACCGGCAATCCCGGCATGGCCACTGCTGGCAGCGGCGACGTCCTCACTGGTGTGATCACCGCATTCATCGCCCAAGGCTATAAGCCGGAGCTGGCCGCCACAATCGGAGTATTCACTCATGGCCTCGCCGGCGACATGGCGGCCGACTCTCTTGGGGAATATGGCATGACAGCATCTGATATAATCGATCGCTTACCTCTCGCTATCAAAGAAATAATGAAATGATCATGCGTAAGAGTCTTACCTTTATCTCAGCCTTGCTCTTAATGACATCCGCACAGGCGCAAAATACTAAAATGCTTACCGGCGACAAGAGCAATGAATATGGCATAATATATTCTCTGCCACAGACCAATCTTCAGGTTGATCTCACTGCCACTTTCACAGAGAAAGTAGCCGGGCCTTTCCGTCAGTATGCTCCACGCTATCTCGGAAGCACTGATGTGGTGGAAGCTGATTCCCGAAGCTGTGAGGTGACCGATGTAGCTCTTTGCACTTATGGCACTGCAGGGCCGGAGAAATATATCATGACTGTCAAGCCCGGAGCTCTGACCTCTGTCTGTGTGGCCGATGACGGAATGATTCTATCCATAAACCGGGAGGAAGAGGCGCCCGCAAGGGAAACTCTTGCGGAACATATCCTTCCTTTCCGCCCCGATATGGATGAATATCTGCAATTTGTGGACGAAGATTTTCTTGTGAGCCTTTCCGATGCAAAAAAAGCTCAGATGCTTGCACGCACAATAATGGAGATAAGAGAAAGCAGGCTAAGTCTATCGCGAGGCACCGCCGAAACAATGCCCACCGACGGACGCCAGCTTGAGCTGATGCTTCAGAGCCTTCAGCAGCAGGAGAATGCCTTGATGAGAGCTTTTACAGGGTATGAATACACTTATAGTGAAACACGCCGCGTCACCCTCCTGCCCGATTCAGCAATGCTTGAGGGAGAACGCCGTGTGATAGCACGTGTGGCTCCCGGAGAACACTTCAGGAATGGCGATGATCTCGTGGGAGCACCTATATACCTTACCATCAGCGATCTTGAGGCACCAGAGCTGCCATCAGATGCTGCCGGCTCACCTAAAGCTTACCCTAAGGACGGAGTAGCATATTGCCTTCCCTCCACTGCTACAGTGACTGTCTCTTACGACGGACGCACTCTATGGTCTGATCAGGTAGAATTGTCGCAGGGAGGAGAGGTATTCGGACTGAATCCAAAATTGTTTACCGACAAGAAGGCTCCTTCATGCGCCCTCTTCAATCCTGCCACCGGGGCACTGGTCAACATCTCGCAGATGCCTCAGACAGCTCAGTGACAATGCGGCTATTCTGTCTTCTCACTTGCATAGCTGCATGGCTCGGGGTGCATGCCTACAATATGCAGCCCGATTCACTTCGGGTGTCTTTAGTGACCTGCGATGCCGGGCCTGAGATTTTCGAACTCTATGGACACGAGGCTGTGAGAGTATCCGGCTTAATAAATGGCTACCCGGTAGATGTAGTGTACAACTATGGAATGTTTGACTTCGATTCTCCCGGATTCATCTATAGATTTGTGAAAGGCGACACCGACTACTATGCCGCCGCGATACCTACCCAAGCGTTTCTGTATTCATACGCACGACGCGGCTCGCGGGTCACGGAACATCCGCTACGGCTTTCTCCTGATGAGACCAAGCGTCTGATCGACATATTAAATCACGACATCACTCCCGATCACCGCACGTATCGCTACAAATATTTCAGCAATAATTGCTCTACCCGCATTCTTGACAATATCGACCGCGTGCTCGGTGCTCCCGTAACCTATCCCTCTCTTCATGAGGATCAAGGCCATAAAAGCTATAGAGACCTGCTGAAGTATTATAACTCGGGCTATCCTTGGTATCAACTTGGCATCGACCTTGCACTCGGTTCATATATCGACAAAGAGATGTCAGATAGGGAATACATGTTCGCCCCGTTGTCGCTTGCCGGCACGATAGCCAAAGCGCGTCGCCCCGACGGCTCTCTTCTATCTGGTGCTCCGGTAATATTGGAAGAAGGGGAAGGCGATGTGCGTCTGCCTCCTACACCGTGGTATCTTTCTCCGGTCTTTTCATTCTGGATAATCGGGATTCTCACCTCCTCGGCAACGTGCTATCTCTACCTTCATCACCGACGCTCCGCGCTTCTACTGTCTATATGGGGACTCATCACCGGGCTTGCAGGGAGTCTGTTATGGTTTCTCGTATTCATTTCAGAACATGAAGGCACATCGCCCAATGCCCTTGCCATATGGCTGAATCCATTCTGGCTCATAGTTCCTCTCACCGCATGGAGCCGCCGCATGCGCCCGGGCCTGCGCATACTGCTATCGATCCAGGGGCTGGCGGCACTCGCCACCCTGCCTATAGCGGCTATGTCGCACCAACATATCAATCTCGCGCTCTATCCGCTTCTCCTGACCACAATAGTATTATGCGCTACAACTCTCCTCTCCCGCAATAACGCAGTCACAACAAAAGTCCCACAGAAGCAGCCCTGAATATCTCGACCTATACTTCTGCGGGAATACCTGCAAATTATGATGACTGATGTGCCTGGAATTATCAAGGCACATATACATAATAATAATCCGGATTACTTGCCGAGTTCGGCACTGGGCTTGAACTTCACTACCTTGCGGGCGGGGATTTCAATCTTCTCCTTAGTGCGGGGATTGATGCCAGTGCGCGCTTCCTTCTCCACTACAGAGAAAGTGCCGAAATTCAGCAGGGAAACCTTGTCATCATTGGCAAGCGCCTGCGCGATAGACTCCAGGCAAGCATCAAGAGCTGCCTTTGCTGTCACCTTATTGAGATCGGCTTTGGCAGCGATTTCATTTACTAAATCAGTTCTGTTCATAAAAGATTGTTTCTATTGTGTAAAAAATATGGGGCAAATATAATTATATTCTAATAAGGGAACAAATAATAGACCGAAAATCTTTATCTTACTCGCGTTTTTTTTGACATTTCACGTAAATTAGGTTAAAAAGGGGGCTGCATATGCGAAATTCTTAGTACTTTTGCATTATGAACATTACAAACTCCGGTTTCTTCAGAAGCTTACCTCCGGTGACCCGCAACCTGCTTATCATCAATATCGGGTTGTGGCTTGTCGGCGGCTTCATGCCTGCATTCAATGAAGTGATACTATCACACCTCGGTCTCCACTATTGGGGCGCTTCGGGGTTCAATCCGCTACAGTTTGTCACCTACATGTTTCTGCAAGCCCCGCTCAACGAAGGTGGAGTCGCCCATATTTTCTTCAACATGTGGGCTCTTTACATGTTCGGACGCATTTTGGAATCCACATGGGGTGCGCGCCGTTATCTTCTGTTTTACTTCGCATGCGGCATAGGAGCCGCACTCATACAGGAAATAGTGTGGACGCTCACCTGGCAACATGACTACATCAGTGCCATAGCGAGCCAGAATCATGTCTCTTTCCGAGAGGCGGAAGCGGCAGTGCGAACCGGCCTTGAGGCAGGTCATGATTCCCTTGTAAGCGCTATGGACACATATAAACGGATGTTGCTCACCATAGGTGCGTCAGGTGCCATCTTCGGGCTGCTGCTCGGTTTCGGATGCGTCTTTCCCAATGTGCCCATGTATCTCTTCTTCATTCCTGTGCCGATCAAGGCAAAATGGATTGTGGCAGGCTATGGCGTGATCGAGCTGTTTCTCGGAGTAAGCGACACACTTTCATCAGTAGCCCACTATGCTCATCTGGGGGGTATGCTGTTTGGAGGCATACTTATTATTTACTGGCACTTCAACGGCTCTCTGCATGGCAAGCGTTATTGAAAACATGAGACGCCACAGCATCATCGGACGTCTCATAATCACAAATGTGGCCGTCTTCATACTCGTCGGCATATCCATGCTGCTTGTCAAGGCCGGCATAGATATACGCATAGACGCATGGCTTGCGTTGCCATCCTCATGGAAAGAATGGATCACCGAGCCTTGGACCATTCTCACATATATGTTCACTCATACTCATCCGCTGCATCTGCTCATGAATGTGCTGTGGCTGGGATGGTTTGGATCGATTCTGATTTCTTCATCCGTGAAAGACCGTACAATTATGTGGCTTTACATAGGAGGCGGCCTTTCAGGCGGTGTGCTATACATGCTCTTCGCCCCATTGCTGGGCATAAGCGCCTCGATACTCATGGGAGCGAGTGCCTCCGTGCTTGCCATCATGACCTATGCGGCCATGACGCTGCCACATCATACGCTTCACCTGTTCTTCCTGGGAGATGTCAAGCTCAAATGGATAGCACTGTTCATGATTCTGCTTGCATTCCTCGGTCTCGGAGGGGGCAATGCAGGGGGAGAGCTCGCTCACATAGGAGGAGCGTTTTGGGGGCTTATAGCTGCCCTGATCAAAAAGAACAAGACCGGAGATAGAGCCCAAAATTTTTCACGTACTCCCAACCCTCGGCGCTCATCCCGTGTTATAAGTATAATGGAGCAACACCGGCAGGATGCCCGACGTCTTGATGAACTCCTTGACAAGATACGCATTTCGGGATTCGGGTCGCTTTCCAAGAATGAGCGCAAGGAGCTGGAAGAGCTTTCCAAGCGTGTAACAAAATAAGTCTGTGCTAATAAAAATATCACAAAAGTATAATCATATTCCTATACTTGACACCAACAATATGAAAACTGTTCTTTCTTTTCTAATCCTCATTTCGTTATCTCTGACACTATTTCCCGGGTGCTCCCGCTGCAATTCGGGCCGAAGCACCGATGGAGAATCGGCTCACCCTGAGACTGTGCCCGTAGATTCTGAAGCAGCCATCACGCCCGACTCCGCTGCAATGGCCGCGGCCCGCATTCCCGAAGCTGCTCCCGGCAAACCGAAAGTGATAGAATTTTCAGCTACATGGTGCGGCCCATGCAAGAGACAAAAGCCCATATATGAAGCGGCTATAGAAAAGTATGGCAAAATAATCGACATGGAATCAGTAGACGTGGATGAAAATCCGGCTCTCGCTTCAAAATATCACATCAATTCAGTACCCACATTCATATTCATCGACAGCAAGGGCAAAATAGCAGGACGCACAAATTTCATGAATGCCGATGAACTTGAGGCCACTCTCGACAAGCTCGCAGCCGACCAACTCTGACCATGCGTCATTTTTATCACATAATACCTGCCATACTCACCTGGATTCTGCTGGCTCTCACTCTGATAGCCGGCTTGGCACGCTTCGTGCCCCCTTCCTTATGGGCGTTTCCTCAGGTGGTGTGTCTCGCTCTTCCTGCGCTGGCAGTGCTGTGTGTATGCGCAGGTGTGACATGGGCGGCAACACGGCATATAATATTGCCTGTCGCAACCGGCATCACACTGCTTCTGATCCTGCCTTCTCTACGCGAGAACTTTCCTACAAGCCTGCCGGAAAAGCCGGCTGAAGATGCCCCCACCCTGTCGTTGCTGACATATAACATACATTGCTGTGATGACATGCAGACAGGCAAGACTGGCTGCTCTCGGTCGCTGGATTATGTCATGGAGCAGAATGCTGACATTGTGTGTCTGCAGGAGCTTTATAGCCTTGACTTCGTGCATCGCAACGGGTACATTTCTACCAAACAGATGCAGAGAATGAAGGCATTATATCCTTACACTGTGGCTAACGGTGATATTGATGTACGGATCTTCTCAAAGTATCCCGTCAAGAGAGTGAATTCCTATTTCAGTCCCGATCTCAAATATTTCATGTACGAAATGGCGGAAGTAGAGATTCCCGGGCATCCTCTCACTCTCATAAATCTGCATCTCACCTCTTTTTCACTTAACTCCGGCGAGCGCTCCATCATCAATGAGATGACTCATGGCGCAGAAGGCATGAAAAAGTCAGTGAGCAGAATGAAACACACCGTCTATCATAAGCTCTCGGAAGCTTTCAGGCTGAGAGCGGAGGCGGCACAGATGCTTGCCGAACTGGTGAGGAATATTCCGGGCACTATCATAGTGTGTGGAGACTTCAATGACGTGCCCGGCTCATACTCCTATAATGTGATACGTAAAGCCGGGCTTGAGGATGCTTACTGTGATGCAGCTTTCGGGCCCACAGTGACGTTCAACGGATTCAATCTGTACTTCCACATCGACCAGATTCTCTACCGGGGTGCTCTGCGGCCTTACGCCATAGAACGTGGACGCCTCAAGGCTTCCGACCACTATCCACTCACCGCAAAGTTTGAATTAACACAATAAAAATTATATTCACTCAACATTTATCTTGCCAATGAAACACAAATTCTTTCTGACCTCAGCCCTGGCACTGGGCCTCGGGCTGGCAACATTCTTTCCTATGCAAGCTGATACAGCACAGCAGAATCCCTTCCTGACCACTTACACCACGGTCTATGAGATTCCTCCTTTCGATCAGATTAAAAACGAACACTTTGAGCCCGCAGTGAGAGCTGGTCTTGAAGAGCAGAAAGCCAATCTGGCCAAAATCATCGACAATCCCGCCGCTCCCACCTTTGAGAACACCATCATGCCTCTTGAGAATCTCAACCCGATTCTCGACCGCGTGCAGGGTATTTTCTTCCATTATGACGCTGCCATGAAGACCCCTGAAATAGCGGCTCTCGGCGAAGTGCTCATGCCACTGTTCAATGAGGCGTCAAACAATGTGATGCTCAATGAAGCGCTGTTCGCTCGCGTCAAGACCCTATACGAGGGGCTGAAGAAAGCAAAACTCACTCCCGTGCAGAAGCGCCTGGTGGAGAAGTACTACCGCCGGTTTGCAGAGCAGGGAGCAGCCTTGCCTGCCGACAAGAAGGAAGAGCTGGTAAAAATAAGCAATGAGCTGTCTCAGCTCTACATGAAGTTTACCAACAATCTCCTCAAGGCTACCAATGATTTCTCTATTGTGGTCTACGACCGTGCCGACCTTGCAGGGCTTCCCGAGACTGTGATAGCATCGGCTGCCGAAACAGCCAAAGCCCGCGGCCTCGACGGACTTTACATCTTCACGCTCCACGCTCCAAGCAGGCTTCCCGTTCTACAGTATGCAGAAAACCGCGGTCTGCGCGAAGCAATGTGGAAAGGCTACACGTCTCTCGCCTCTACCGGAGAAAACTCCAATATACCTGTCATCGAACAGATAATCAAGCTGCGCGACAAGAAAGCCAAGCTCATGGGATTTGACAACTTCGCACAGCTCATGACATCTCGCGTAATGGCCGGAACTCCTGAAGCTGCCGAAGAACTGCTGCTCAAAGTGTATGAACCGGCCAAGGCACGTGTGAAAGAAGAAGTGGCCGAAATGCAGGCTTACGTAAACAGTCATGGCGGCGACTTCAAAATCGAGCCTTGGGATTACTACTACTACCTGGGCAAGGTGAAAGAGGAGAAATATCACCTCACCGATGCCGACATACAGCCTTATTTTGAGCTGTCAAATGTGCTCAACGGCCTGCAGTATTGTGCCAACCGCCTCTATGACATCAACTTCAAGCCACTGCCCGACGCACCTCGATACATGGATGAGGTGACCGTATATGACATAGTTGACAAGAAAGGAGACCATGTTTCGGTATTCATGACCGATTATTTTCCTCGTGCCACAAAGGTGCAGGGAGCCTGGATGGAACAGTTGCAGAGCGCCGGCGATTATGGCAACGGAATAGTGAAACGTCCTATCGTATATAATGTGGGCAACTTCACTCCCCCCACTCCCGGCAATCCCTCGCTTCTCACTCTCGATGAGGTGGAAACTACATTCCATGAATTCGGACATGCTCTTCAGGGCATGCTCACTCGCGCGCCCTATCGCTCGCTGGCCGGCACTAATGTAGACCGCGACTATGTGGAAATGTGCTCCCAGATAAATGAACACTGGGCTACAGATCCCGAGGTGCTCGCCGTATATGCAAAGCATTACAAGACCGGCGAGCCTATGCCTGCCGAACTTATCACTAAAATGGTGGAATCCGGCAAATTCGGCCAGGGCTTCACTACCACCGAGCTTGCCGCTGCCGCTCTGCTTGACCTTGCCTGGGCCAAACAGGATCCCGCCAATGTGGATGTAGCTTCTTTTGAAAAGAACTTTGCCGAACAGATAGGTCTTCCTTCAGAACTTACCTTCCGCTACCGTTCGCCTTACTTCAAGCACATATTCGGCGATGAAGGTTACGCGGCAGGATATTACACATATCTGTGGGCACAGGTGCTTGAAGCCGATGCCTGGGAACTTTTCCAGCAGAAAGGCATATTCGACCCCAAGACTGCGGCCTCATTCAAGAAAAATATTCTTGAAAGCGGTGACACGGAAGACCCCATGGTGCTCTTCACGCGATTCCGCGGACATAAGCCCGATGCAGCTGCCCTGCTGCGTCTGCGCGGACTTGCCGAGAGCAAGAAGTAATATAATTTAACACCTGTGTGCCTGCCTTCGGCACACGCCACGCTGTAACTTTGCATCAGTTTCCCGCATAGGCGGGAAGCTGATGTTTTCTTTTTATATACTTGCCCCCTATGAGTTACAAATCCGCTTCTACACAATATCAGAAATCGCAAGAGCGCACAATATCACACACCGACCGCATGCACGCGCGCCTGAGCCTCCGCAATGAAATTGTGACAGAATTCACACGCGAAAACTTCAGCAGCCTGTCATCACTTCTGGCTGCCGTGAGAGCCAAGGTGCCACATCTCTCAGGGCTTGCCCGCTTAAATGTCAGAAACATGAGCAGAGGATGGACTTTGGAACGCCCGCTCATGCTGTATTCTGAACCGTGGATGGCATAGACCTACACTTATGAATATGCGATTCCCAGGAAGCATGCCGCGCTATTTTATACGTTAGGCCATATATTGCCGCCATAATTCAGAAAAATTTCGTAATTTTGTGGCCAAAATAAAAGCCGCACTCCGCAGTGTTGTTGTATTCCGACCTTCAACGAACGCCATAACACTCTGATTTGCACTGTTTTGAGCATAATATGAAGAACCTGATTATAGTGGAGTCTCCAGCCAAGGCCAAGACCATTGAGAAGTTTTTAGGCCCTGACTATAAGGTAATGTCAAGCTTCGGCCACATCCGCGACCTTAGGAAGAAAGACTTCAGTATTGATGTAGACCACAATTTTGAGCCTGTATATGAGATTCCGGCAGAAAAGAAAGAGCTGGTGCAGCAGTTGCGCGCTGCTGCAAAAGAGGCTGACACGGTGTGGCTCGCATCCGATGAAGACCGAGAGGGAGAAGCGATTGCCTGGCATCTGGCTGAAGTCCTTCAGCTTGATCCTGCCACCACCCACCGCATAGTGTTTCATGAAATCACCAAGCCGGCTATAGTGCATGCCCTTGAAAATCCACGCACCATAGACCTTGACAGGGTAAATGCCCAGCAGGCGCGCCGTGTGCTCGACCGCATTGTAGGTTTTGAACTCTCGCCCGTGCTATGGAGAAAAATCAAGCCGTCTCTCTCAGCCGGCAGAGTGCAGAGTGTGGCCGTGCGTCTGATATGTGAGCGGGAAAAGGAGATTACAGCTTTCACTCCCAAGCCTTTCTTCAGAGTCACGGCAGCTTTCGGAATGACATCCAGCCCGACAGTGCTCCGCAGCGAGCTTAACACCCGATTAGAGTCAGAGCAACAGGCCAAAGAGCTGCTTGAGGCTTGCGGCAAGGCCTCTTTCTCCGTAACCGACATAACTGTAAAACCGCTGCACCGCTCTCCTTCCCCGCCCTTCACCACCTCTACCCTCCAGCAGGAAGCCGCCCGCAGGCTTGGATTCACTGTGGCACAGACCATGCGTGTGGCCCAACAGCTCTATGAAGCAGGACACATAACATACATGCGTACTGACTCACTCAACCTGTCGAAACTTGCAATAGACGATATTTCCACGCTGGTCACCAACGAATACGGTGCCGAATATCTCAAGGTGCGCCATTACCACACCAATGCCAAAGGCGCTCAGGAGGCTCACGAGGCCATACGCCCCACCTATATCAACAAGACTGATGTGCAGGGCTCGCCTCAGGAGAAACGTCTGTATAACCTGATACGTATGCGCACATTGGCCTCACAGATGTCTGATGCGCTCATAGAAAAGACCACTCTCGAGATTGGCATTGACTCTCAGGCCGAGATATGCAGAGACAAGGTATTCCTGACCCATGGAGAGGTCATAAAATTTGAGGGTTTCCTGAAAGCCTACAACTCTGAGAAAGAATCTGCATCATCCATACTTCCGCCCATACCGGCCGGCACAGCCATCTCTCCCGAGACAATAACTGCCACCGAGCGGTTCACTCAGGCTCCCGCCAGATATAATGAAGCGTCTCTCGTAAAGAAAATGGAGGAACTCGGCATAGGACGCCCCTCGACCTATGCGCCTACCATAAGCACCATCCAGGGGCGCGACTATGTGGAAAAAGGTGAAAAAGAGGGTGAAAAGCGAGATTATAGGGTATTTACTCTCACGCCGGCAGGCATCGCCGCTTCTACGGAGACTGAGACTGCAGGCTCCGACAAGGGGCGCCTCGTGCCTACCGATATAGGCATGGTGGTAAATGACTTTCTCACTGAATATTTCCCCGACATACTCGACTATAATTTCACTGCCCGCATAGAAGAAAAGTTTGATGATATCGCCGAGGGAAAACTCGGATGGAATCAGGAGATTGATTCTTTCTACAGTGGTTTTCATCCCGACATTCTCAAAATCAATTCTTTGCGCATGGATCACAAAGTGGGCGAACGCGCACTTGGCATCGATCCGGCCTCAGGGCGCCCGGTAAGCGTCAAGATAGGTCGATTCGGCCCGATGGTGCAGATAGGCAGCACTGAAGATGAAGAAAAGCCTGTATTCGCTTCGCTTCAGGATGGCCAGAGCATAGCCACCATTACTCTTGAAGAAGCCTTGAAGCTATTTGAACTTCCGCGCACTGTGGGTGAATTTGAAGGTAAGAAAGTAGTTGCTGCTATCGGGCGCTTCGGCCCATATCTGCGTCATGACTCAAAATTTGTGTCAATCCCCAAAGAACTCGCCCCTCAGACCATCACTATTGATGAAGCCGTAGCCCTGATTGAAAAAAAGCGGGCCGACGACTCAGCCCGCATCATCAAGGAATTTCCTGACATGCCCGGGCTTCAGGCTCTTAACGGACGTTTCGGCCCATATCTCGCCTACAAAGGGGAAGGAGATAAGAAAGCCAAGAACTATAAGCTGCCCAAGGGCACTGACGCAGCCGGACTCACTCTTGAAGAGGCAAAAAAAATTATGGAAGAGCAGGATGCCGCTCCTGCAAAGAAGACACGGACTGCACGTAGTCCTCGCTCTAAAGGCAAGAAATAAAAACATACTCTGCAATAAAAATATCGCCTGTAAGTGATCATGACATCCTTACAGGCGATATTTCTAAATAAATCTGTGGTCAGCCTCTGCCGTCGGCTTCGATGAGGGCAAGCAGATGTGCTATGGCCTCTTCGGCAGGAATATTCTTTTCCACACATTCCTTTGCCCGATACAGACTCACCTTGCCGGCTGCCGCTCCCACATAACCATAGTCGGCATCAGCCATTTCTCCCGGGCCATTGACTATGCATCCCATGACGCCTATCTTAAGCCCCGGAAGATGAGACGTGGCAGCCTTGACAGCTCTGAGCACTCCTTGGAGATCAAACATGGTGCGGCCACATCCGGGACATGCTATGTATTCCGTTTTGGAGAAACGGAGCCGCGCGGCCTGCAGGATGGCCAGCTCCGTAGAGGCGATCTGTTCCCTTGACATAGCCGGCGCACGCAGCAAAATTCCGTTGCCATAGCCATTGAGAAGCATCGCGCCGAAATCGGCAGCAGCCTTGAGCTGTATCTCCGCAGAGTCGGGATCAGCATAACTCAACGCGAGAATGATCAGGCCTTCTCCTCCCGATGTGCGATATCGCTCCATCCAGCTCTGCATCTCCCCGGGCGCGTTGACATGAGATGAGGTGAGAATAACAGTGCCTGAAGATGGTGCCGAACAAGGATCGGATGAAGCCGACACCTCCATCCAGTCTTCAGGAATGTGATCATAATCGGCAGTGACTGCGATCAATGGAAGGGGGGCACGCATAGGCCGCTGCTCTGTGTATGCAGGTTCCACTATAGGCTCATGACCTTCACGCGAGAGTATATGACGCACAAGACTCTTGGCTACAGGTATCTCTGCCTCAGGCTCCTCACTGAGACTCACCCTCACAGTATCGCCGATTCCTTCGGCAAGCAGAGTCCCTATGCCCACAGCACTCTTTATGCGGCCATCCTCGCCGTCGCCGGCCTCAGTGACACCCAGATGCAACGGATAATCCATCCCTTCAGCCTCCATGGCTCTGACCAGCGAGCGCACAGTCGCTACCATAACGACCGTATTGGAAGCTTTGACGGATATTACGATATTGTGGAAATCCACATCACGGCATATGCGCAGATATTCCATCACACTCTCTGTCATGCCTGCAGGCGAGTCTCCGTAACGGCTCATTATCCTGTCGGAAAGAGAACCGTGGTTCACCCCCAACCGCACCGCAGTGCCATGCTCTCTACACACATCAAGAAAGGGCACAAGTGCCCGGCGTATGCGCTCAACTTCTGCGGCATATTCCTCATCGGTATAGGCAAGTGAGCGGAACGTGCGGGCCGGATCTACAAAATTACCCGGATTTATGCGCACTTTGTCGCATGTAGCGGCAGCCGCAAGCGCCGCCTTGGGATTAAAGTGCACATCGGCCACTACAGGGATGCCGCATCCCTGAGCCCGCAATCCGTCACGCACCAATCCTATGCTGGCTGCCTCGCGCACGCCCTGGGTAGTGAGCCTGACAAGCTCGCCTCCCGCACGATATATCCTCAAGGCCTGCTCCACGCACGCATCCACATCATTGGTGGAACGGGTGGTCATGCTCTGCACTCTCACCGGTGCATCTCCACCCAGCGCCAGACCGGCTATCACCACCTGACGCGACTGACGGCGCCGATAGTTATACCTGCCCATCAATTGGTCTTGAATTTATACTTTACCTCGCCGAGGGCCGCATTAGCATCCACGATCTTCTGTGAGAGGGTCTTTCTATAGACATCCACACGGGCTTTTATTCCTGCATCGGTGAGCGCCAGGATCTCCGAAGCGAGTACAGCCGCATTCAGAGAGCCGTTGACACCTACAGTGGCTACTGGTATTCCGGGAGGCATCTGCACTATGGCGAGGAGTGCATCCAGCCCATCAAATGAGCTGCGGATGGGCACTCCTATCACTGGCAGCGAAGTGAGCGACGCTATTACGCCGCCGAGATGAGCGGCCATCCCTGCGGCGGCAATGATCACCTTGATGCCGCGGCCTTCTGCTTCTGTGGCAAATTTCTCCACTTCGCGCGGAGTGCGGTGGGCCGACAAAGCCACCATCTCAAAAGGTATCTCAAGCGAGTCGAAGAAAGCTGCCGCCTTCTCCATTACGGGCAGATCGCTTGTGCTGCCCATGATGATGCTTACTACAGGTTGCATATTCCAGATATTGTTTTTTTATCAGCTTATCATTCACTCTTCTGCTCAAAGTGTCCATATTTCACCAGCCCGGCAAAACGTGACGGCACCGGCAGAGTAAACTCCATGAGTCGGCGCGTGACAGGGTGAACAAACTTCAGTGACGCAGCGTGCAGAGCCAGCCGATGGATAGGAGAAGCCGAGGCGCCATATTTCCTGTCGCCCACTATGGGATGCCCGAGATCAGAGGCATGGACACGGATCTGATTCTTTCGTCCGGTGTCAAGGGAAAAACGCACTAAAGTATACCCCTGGCCACGGGCAAGCACTTTATAGCGTGTCACAGCCAGCTTACCCTGACCTTTGACATGAGTGGTGTATACCTCAAAGCGGGAATTCTCTTCAAGATGCGAGCGCACCACTCCTGAATCCTCCTCAAGCACACCCTCAAGCACTGCAAGATAATTGCGCTCGATCACCATATTGTTCCAATTATGCTGCATTGCGTCTTTAGCCTCCTCGGTACGGGCAAACATCATCAGGCCCGAGGTGTCACGATCCAGCCGGTGAACAATGAAGACCTTGTTGGAGGGATGCTGACGCTTGACATAGTCCTTCAGCGCCGAATACGCCGTGACATCCTTGCGTGCAGAGTCAGTGCCCATTGACAAAAGGCCATAACCTTTGTTGATCACCAGTATATCATTGTCTTCATATACAAGGCTGAGGCGTGGATGGCGGAATGTGGCAAACGGACGGGTGAGATTCACCTCTATTTGCCCTCCCTGCTCTACAGGGGTGTCATGCCTCGGAGCAAGAGATCCTGCCACCCGCACCTGACCGTGCTTGAGCAAACTTTTGATACGTGTGCGGTTAAACTCGGGAAACGCGCTTATCATTAAATCCAGCAGGGGCACAGCGCCCTCGCCGGTATTGGAGGCGGAAAGTATTTTATCCGGTCTCCATGATGCCCGGGATTGTGTTTTTTTCATCTTTTCATTAAATACATTCTCCCTGAAGCATGCAAACAAATACCTAAACTTTGCACGGGAAAAGCAGCTGATCCAGGAGTAGATACCGACATCGCATAATCATTCTACAGCACATCGTTCACACTCTTTAATGCTACCGGCCCCTCGCGATATTTGCCGGGGTAAGATTCTCTCATACCCTCAACAGCTTCTAAGAATTTGAAGTGCACAAAATTACTAAAATCCAAGCATATCCACAAATTATCTCTTAAAACAATTTGTTATCCCGTCAAAATTAACTAACTTTGTATTTTGAAAACCCACGAATTCTCACCTCCACTCTGCAGAGCGGTGATATTCCGATATGAAAATTCACAGAGAAGGCACCAACATACTCATTCTGCTCTTTGCTATGCTCTTGATGCTCAACATCATAGTATGGCTATTCTTCCCGCCATGGATCATTCCGGGACTTCTTACGGCCACTTCGGTCGTGATCTACGGATTTGTGTTTAACTTCTTCCGTTGCCCGCGCCGTTACTACAAAGGCCCGCGAAAAGATATGGTGGTGAGTTCGGTCGACGGCAAAGTCGTGGTAGTGGAACGCACACAGGAACCCGAGTTCATCAAAGGCAAGGCCATCCAGGTGAGCGTGTTCATGAGTCCTCTCAACGTTCATGCCAACTGGTTTCCGGTCGACGGACATGTGGAATATGTAAAGCACCACAAAGGACGATTCCTATCGGCCTATCTTCCCAAAGCGAGCACTCAGAATGAACGCAGCACAATAGGCATCATCACGCCCGACGGCCAGCGCATAACCGTGAGACAGGTGGCAGGAGCCATGGCCCGGCGCATAGTGACCTACGCCCGTAAAGGCCATGAAGCCAATATAGATACGCATCTCGGGTTTATTAAATTCGGCTCAAGAGTGGACATTTATCTGCCCCTTGACGCTGAAATTCTTGTAAAGAACGGGATGGTGACAAGTGGTGGCATCACCCCCCTGGCCAAGCTTCAGAGCAAACTTTAAGAGACTGCGCGGCGTTCTTACAACGTGGCCCTCTCTCTTCATCCCTATTATACATCATCACCATCACAACATGAAGTATATACCCAACTCAATAACCATACTCAATCTCCTCTTCGGCTGCATGGGCATCTACTGCGCTTTTCACTGCACCGAAACAATCGGTTCGACACCCGGATACATCCTGTGCTTCTATTGCATATTGCTGGCTGCAGTAGCCGACTTCTGCGACGGCCTATGTGCCCGTATGCTCGGAGCATATTCCGAACTCGGCAAGCAACTCGACTCGTTGAGCGATCTCGTGAGCTTCGGCGTAGCGCCGGCTATGCTTCTCCTCAACTTATTTCAGCAAGGAGGTGCGCCACTGCCCGTATGCTTGCTCACTCTGCTCATCCCAGCCATGGGAGCACTGCGACTGGGACGCTTCAACATCGATCCCTCTCAGGCCACGACATTCAAGGGAATGCCCATACCGGCCTGCGCTCTTTTCTGCATCGGCCTGGCTGCAATCACGGCCGAGACACCTTCCGGGGTCAACATGTATGCCGCCTCAGGATCTGTCATAGCCATTGCGCTGCTAATGGTAGCGCCTGTGAAGATGTATTCCCTGAAGTTCAAGTCCTTATCCTTGAAAGACAACATCCTTCGCTATATGCTTGCAATTGCAGCCGTAATATGCATCGCCGCTTGCGGATGGCAAGGACTATATTATCTTATAGGCTATTATGCTGTAAGCTCATTCATCGCTAACCTCTTCTGTTCCGACATATGATACTTATATGGATTCTGCTCATAGCCTGGGGGCTATGGCTATTACTGCCGCATATCACAAGATGGCTTATGCGCATGCTCGGGCGAAGGATGCAGAAGCAGATGCTGAAAAACATGGGCATCGATCCCTCGTCATTCGACAGACGGGAATACAAGGGCGGCCCAAAGGCAGAGAACCAGACCCGATACAGCAAACGCCGCACTCATGCCCGCCGTGCCCAATACCGAAAAATAATACCCTCCGACTACGGCGATTACATATCTTTCACAGAATTAACGCTGACAGGCTCCGAAGCATGGCTCGACGGCTCTGCCTCTCCTGTATTTGTGGAATATAACGAGCGACAGATCACCGACATTAGTTGGGAAGAGATAAAGTGACCGCATTATGACCCTCGTAACCCACGACCTTCTTCGCACGCGCACTCTTTACGTATCAGACCTCGACGGCACCTTGCTCGATCCATCCTCCCGTGTCTCAGCCGAATCAGCCGTAATGCTCAATGAAGCGATTGCCGCCGGAGCTCTCTTCACCGTGGCCACGGCTCGCACACCGGCCACTGTTGTGCCGCTGTTGGCTGAGGTAAATATCCGGATTCCTGCCGTGGTAATGACAGGAGCCTCTTTATTTGACCTTAAAGATAGATCTTTCTCTCGCCTGCAATTCATCTCTCCCGGCGTGGTGGAAAACATGCTCGACATCTACCGCAGGCACTCGACGAGCACCTTCATTTACACATTTGCCGGCAAAAGCCTGGAAGTATTCCATATCGGCCCACTCAACGAGCTTGAGCATGGGTTTATAGCACAGCGTGCGCATACCGGCCTCAAGCACTTCAATATTCCTCCGTCAGGGGAATCACCATTGCCTCGGAATCTTGACAACACGCTGCTGCTCTACAGTGTGCAGCCATGGGAAAACGCCCGTAAAGTATATGATGAGATAAGAAGCCAGCAACTACCCGTATCTCCTTTATGCTATCACGACAATTTCGGACCTGACTGGGGGCAGCTCGAAATGTTTGCCTCTACCGCCAACAAGGCCAAGGCCGTTGAAGCTGTGGCGTCACGGGTAAGAGCCGACAGAATCGTGGCTTTCGGCGACAATATCAATGACATACCTCTGTTTGAAATAGCAGATGAAGGTGTGGCGATGGGCAATGCGGTAGAGGAGCTCAAGGCTCTCGCCTCATTTGTAATAGAGGCAAACACCTGCCCGGCCGTAGCTGCCCACATACTTCATCACACAAAATAACCGGGTTTATCCAAAATTCCCGTAGATTCAAATATTACAAGATAGCGACAGCTTAATTTTAAGTTTTTTTTGCTACCTTTGCGGTATGATATTCATTTACTCCCTTAATTAAAGGGAGGCTTTCCTTTTTTCAATATATGAGATATAGATCTAACCGCAACCTGACTCATGGCGCCTTTCGCGCCCTCATGTTACTGGGACTATGGATTATTACCGTGAGCGCCCTCCAAGCCCAGAACAACTCCAAGTCCACACTTGAATTCAAGCTCAACCCATCGGGCGCTACAGTAGAAGTAGATGAAGTGCCGTGGCGTGTGGAAAACGGCATTGCCAGAGATATGGTGTTTCCCGGAGAGCACACATATCGCGTGGCAGCTCCGGGCTATCACACAATGTCCGGCAAAGTATCCATCGACCATCAGGGCCAAAGCAAGATTGTAGATATAAATCTCCTGCCATCAACCGGTATTCTCAAAATCGGCGGAGGCCCTGACGCAGCTGGAGCAGACATATACATCGACGGAATCCTGCAAAACATCGGGCCCGACGGCATGGCCGTGGAAGGAGGCATACACACCATCAAAGTCAACAAGGATTTCTATGAATTATATGAGGATGAGTTCACTGTCGTGGAAGGCGAAACAATAATCATCGAGCCTGTCATGGTCACTGATTCTCCGAAGATCAATGTGACCGTACCTGACGACGCTGAAATATGGCTGCACGGCAGATTTCTGGGCAGAGGCGCCTGGAGCGGCCCTATGCGTGCCGGAGAATACACCTTCGAGGCCAAAAAGGCCGGCCACCGCACCACATCCAAGAAAATCGAAGTGGAAGACAATACAGCCCGGGATGTCTCCCTCGATCCTCCTGCGCCCATCTATGGCTCGCTTAAAGTGACTTCGATCCCTCCAAACGCTACTATCACAGTAGACGGAGAGACTCTCGGCCAGACACCTTTAGACATCAACCAGATCCTGATAGGCAATCACACTGTGGAAGTATCCCTCGACGGCTATAGATCCAAAACGCTATATGCCATTGTAGAGCGCGACCGGCTTACCGAGATCATCGGCGACCTGCGGCCTACGACCGAGGTGAATATTGTGACCAATCCTGCCAATGCCACTCTTAAGCTCAACGGCGAGGTGCTCCACGTAGGCACTCCTTATCTATACGACGGTCCGATAGATGACTTCCATATGGAGATTTCCGCTCCCAATTATCGCACACAGCATAAGAACGTGCATCTTGGCGACTCTCCCGAGCTCTACTATAAGCTTTCGCGGCAATACGTGAAGCGATACGACCTCTACCTTGAAGGAGGATACACCTTCGGCTCTTTCTCTGGCCTGTATGCCGGATTAGGCTGTAACTTGAACGGCTATAACATGGAGGTTAACTACTACAACGTATCCCAAAGCAGTGAGACCATATATTGGAACCATACCGGCTCAGACACAGGTGTATATAACGACGCCTGCACCTACAAGCCTTCGCTCATCATAGGATTCAAGATAGGCGGCAGCATCCTGGCCGGCACACGCGTGAAAATAACTCCTCAGGCAGGCTGGCGCTTCACCAGATTCTCGGAAGAAAGCACAGGCGCACAGCACATCGACGGCATGCACTGCGGCAGCGTGACTATAGGCATACGCGTCTTCTGCGCCATATGCCCATATGTAGGCATAAGCTTTACACCCGAATATGCCATATCGGCTGTGAAAAGCGACGGCTTCAAGCTACTTCAAGACGTAAGCTCTTTCTTTGATAAATACGCCAACGGCTTCAATGCCAAGGCAGCTATCACTATTTACTTATAATTACGACTCATTATGAAACAATTATATTCTCTATTATTCGCCACCCTGATAGCCCTATGCATACTTCCGTCATGTAGCGAAGACTTATATCATCAATATGAGTATGAGCCCTCGCTTGAGGAAGGGCTCTATTTATCCTTTGCTCCCGAGAGGCTGGAATTCAACTCTATAGGTGGTGAAATTACAGCTCATATCGAGACTTCGTTTCACTGGGAAATAAGCAATCTGCCCGAATGGCTTTCTATATCGAAGATGACAGGCGATTACTCAGGCGAAATTACTTTTACCGCACAGCCCAACATCTCCGACAGCGATCGAGAGGCTACATTCACCATCTTCATATCCAATGGATATAAACAGCGATTCTATTCCTTTCAAGTCATCCAATCCAGCTTCTATCTCGTGAATGGTCTGAGTGAAAATTTCTCATCTAGCATACCGACAAACTGGCATGTATTCGATTATTCCGACATCACTGGCATAAGTTCCTCCGATGCCACATGGGAAGCGGGCGATTACTTCGGTTGCAATTCAGCAAAGGCCTGCGTCACAAGGCAATACACTTCCATACAAAATCCGTGTGAATCCTGGCTTGTAACACCTGCGATACGAAACCCTGACGGAGTGCTCTATCTCACCTTTGATTCTCTGGCGGCAATGAGTACCGAAGATGTAAATGCCGAACTGGAAGTGTATCTTATGACAGACTCCATTCCTCAGCAAGGCTACAAAATACAACTCCATCCTATTCTTGCTGAACCTACATCCATTATTTCCTCTACTCCCAAATGGACACATTCAGGTAATGTAAGACTTGATGAATTGATGACTGGAGTAGTATATATCGGATTCAGGTATATTCCTAAGCCGGGATCTTCTGAAGTCACTGACACTCAATGGCATATCACCAACGTCACTGTAACTTCTGATTTGAATGAGGATGATGTCATGTCCGGCTCCGGCACCCCCGATGATCCTTTCAACATAAATTCAGTGAACGCTGTAGGCTACATGACCGACGTATGGGTAGAGGGATACATATGCGGATATGTATCAGGCACTTCATTTGACACAGGCGCAAAATTTTACCCAGGAGATGTCAAGTCCAACATAATTCTCAGCAATAGTAGTAAGAACAACAACATTATTTGCCCCATGCAGCTGCCGATGGGTGAGATCAGAGATAATCTTAACCTCAGCGATAATCCCGGCAACCTCGGAAGACGGATAAAAGTGCGCTGCGACATAGGCAAATACTTCGGGCGACCGGGTCTTAAAAACGTAACCGAATGGCAATTCATGTAACACGCTTGTCAATCGGATTCTGACCGAAACGTTCTCTCCTTTATTCGCAAATAATAAGCAAGTCTCACCATTATGGCGTCATAAGCATAATGGTGAGACTTATGTTTTGATCATTAAAGCCGGTGTCCGCTTACCTACGGCTCCACAGGCAGCAGCAGGCGAAGCCCTAACGATGAATGGCGCAGTGTAGGCTTGAAGTCATGCCGCCCGGTGACACGGCTGTCGCGAGTCGTACTGTTCCAGCCGCCGCCGCGATACACTCGGTGCGCCGACTGACCGGGAGACGTGTTCAGAGGGTTGACCGACGGAGAATGTTTATAATAATTGGTGTCAAACCAGTCGGAACACCATTCCCATACATTGCCGCTCATGTCATACAGGCCCAGCTCATTTGCAAGTTTAGCACGCACCGGATGCGTGGTGGCGCCTGAATTATCGGCATACCAGCCCACACGCTCAAGATTGTCACTGCCGGCATAAGTATTGTCGGTTCCGTGAGTGCCACCCTTGGCAGCATACTCCCATTCCGCCTCAGTAGGGAACCGGAAATTGCGGCCTGTCATCTTATTGAGTCTCATTATGAAGTTGTTGCAATCTTCCCAGCTCACATTCTCCACCGGATAATCATCACCATGTGCAAACACCGATGGGTTAGCGCCCATAACAGCCTTCCAAAGGCCCTGGGTCACCTCCGTCTCTCCCATATAAAAACCGTCCAGCTGCACGGAATGTGCCGGCTTCTCTCGATTGAACTGCGCGTCATCAGCACCCATGGTAAACGCTCCTCCGGCTACCGGAATCATATTAAAGCGATATCCCCCCGCATCGATTACAAGAAGCTCGCTTGATCCGATCTGCCTGAGGGAGAGGTTGAGAGTATTGGGCTCCCCGGACTTTACTTCAAGCGTGCCCGACACAGGATTATATCCATCTGCTGTCACCTTATACACATATTTTCCGGGCACAACGCTGAGCTTTGCCACTCCATCCGTGAGCAAAGAGCGCTGACCATCCATTTCCACATATACAGGCTGCTCAAGCACAGGGCTCACATTGAAGATTACCGCCTGCACCCCCTCGCTCGCCGGGTCATACTCAAGCTGGGAAATATCTATGGTCAATTCATAAGTGCGAGGCGCCGTGAGGCGATCGCCTAAGAGCTCCGGCACATTGATCATTATTTCCTCACAGCCGGGAAATGAGATCTTAAAATATTTATTGCCATCCTCAATAAATACATTATAGCCACTTGCCATATATTCATCCTTGATTATACCATTGAATATCGCACCCTTATATGGTATATTGACTTTTACAAGAGCACACTGGCGCCCCATGTGATCTCGCACTTTGGATAACTGACCGGACATGTCGCTCTCAAGCATTTTCATGCTCACAGGCACAATTTTGCCTGCATCGGCCGACAATGTCACTGATGCTGCCAGCAAAAACAATGCTGACAGTTGAAAACTACGCTTCATGAGATTATTACGGATTTAAGCTAAATAAAAAAACGCGATCACCAAGAAATAGTGGCAATCGCGCAAAGATACGAAAAAATTTCTGAATGCGGGAACTTTAGAGGTGGTTTAATAATAAATGTGGATACCCGGTGGAGAATCTTGTCGATACGGCGAACGTAAGTTTAAAGAATTTCACATTCAGAAATGAAAGGTAATTTACAATATAGTCTGAAGATGTCGGGCTTCTTTCTTTTTAATCCGGGTCAGCCGGATCATACTCAAGCTGGGAAATATCTATGGTCAATTCATAAGTGCGAGGCGCTCTGAGGCGATCGCCTAAGAGTTCCGGCACATTGATAATTACTTCCTCACAGCCGGGAAATGAGATCTTAAAATATTTATTGCCGTCCTCAATAAATACATTATAGCTGCTTACCCTATATTCATCCTCGATTACACCATTGAAGATCGCACCCTCATATGGTATATTGACTTTGACAAGAGCACACTGGCGACCCATTTTATCTCGCACTTTGGATAACTGACCGGACATGTCGCTCTCAAGCATTTTCATGCTCACAGGCACAATTTTGCCTGCATCGGCCGACAATGTCACTGATGCTGCCAGCAAAAACAATGCTGACAGTTGAAAACTACGCTTCATGAGATTATTACGGATTTAAACTATATAAATAAACGCGATCGCCAAGAAATATTGGCAATCGCGCAAAGATAACAAAAATTCCTGAATCCGGGAACTTTATAGATTGTTTAATCCACGGATTTCATACATCGCCGTGTATTACTGGCGAAGCTTATCGGCACCTTTTTGAAGAGCCTCAGCAGCCTTCTCCTTGGCTGTGGCTGCCGCAGCGCGACCCTTCTCCTTGGCATTATCCACTGCCTCGCGGCCTTTTTCCTTGGCAGCCTCAAGGCTTTCCTTTCCTTTCTGCTTGAGTTCGGCGGCGGCACCCTCGGCAGCTTCTCCTGCCTCGCTCGCTGCTTCCTTCACATTTTCACCGGCAGCCTGAATATTCTCCACAGGAGTATCGGATGAGTCTGCTACGATCTCAGTTACAGATTCTTCCACCACCACTGCGTCCTGCACACCGGCAGTATCCTCGGCAGTCTGCTTGTTGCCGCATGAAGCGAGAGAGAGTGTGGCCAGAAGAGCCATTGAATAAAATACCTTTTTCATAGTTTTATATTTTTTTATTGATTAATGATTATTTACATATTAAAATTAGCGACCAGTAGTCGGGACTGTGACATGGTTTGCTCCGCCATGCTCAGAGCGAGCTGCTTTCTATCTGGCGACGGGCAAAACGTGAGGATACGCATGCCGTGACTATCGCTATTCCCACACTCGGCACCAACACCAGAAGCAGGTCTGTCACCCTGACCTCCACCGGATAAGTTGTGAGTATGAGCCGAGAGGCATCGCCTGAAATCTTGATTATACCGAAGTATTGCTGTATCAGACATAGCGCTACTCCAAGCAAAGCACCGGTCAAGGAGCCTGCCGCACATACATAAGCGCTTTCCCAACAAAATATCTCACTTATCATCGAGCGGGGAGCGCCGAGCCTTGAGAGCGTGACAAGATCTCTGCGCTTATCCACTATAAGCATGGATATGGTGCTTATCACATTGAATGAGGCTATGAGCAGGATAAAGCTCAACAGCAGAAATGTAATCCACTTCTCTATCGAGATCATGCGCAAATGCAGGGAATGCTGCTGCAACCTGTCGCGCACTACGTATTTATTTCCCAGGTGGAAAGCAAGCGCCGCAGCCGAAACAGGCGACACGGAGTCAGCCATGACATAGATCGATGACGCCTGGGTGTCATACTCCAGCAATGCGCGGGCCAAATCAAGATCAACAAGGATAGTGTTATTGTCAAAATCATTCTGGCCCGACTCTGCCACTCCCACGACCTCAAGTGAATCAACCATAAACGAGGCTGCCGGATTATGCTCATTCAGAGTTGTGGCAGTGCGCCTTGGCATAAACAATACCACGCCCTCCGAGGAGAGTTCTGCCGGAGAAAGCGTGGCGGAGAAACCTAATTGCGAAGCTGTGCCTATGGCAAGCACTCCCTGCGGCACTGCGACCGGCTCTTCCAAGTCAGGCATTGTCTCCTCCACTCCCTCAGGAGAGAACAGGGCATCCTCGCTGAATTCACCGGAGGCTGTAATCTCTTCATCCCAATATGCCGATGACACCGAATCCATCTCTATGGACGATGTGAGGAAGCGCCCGCCGGGCATTATCATTCTTTCAATCCCGGTTATGCGCTTATATTCCTCGGGAGACACACCCATCAGTTTGACTGGGAGCTGATAACCCCCGCGGTATGCCACTGCATTGTCTGTCACCACAGGTGCGGCACAAGCGACACCCGGCAACGCCGCGATCAATGCGCACAGAGAGTCGGCTGAGTTGATCACTGGAGCCGAGGCCGGAGTCACAAGCAGATCGGGTGTGATGCGTGAGTCCCGCACATCGACTGCATTGCGGAACCCGTTGAACACCGAAAGGACGCACACTATAGCCATCGTGGCCAACGCCACTCCGCACACGCTCACTACGGCGATCACACTCACTGCGCTATGTGACCTGCGGGCGAAGAGATAGCGCCATGCCATCTTCGCCGCTATCTTCGAGGCTATTCTTCGTGAAGGTGTTTATCGGCAGCCAGAAGGCGGTCGATGTTATCTATATAATCAAGCGAATCATCGAGGAAGAACTGCAGATCAGGACATTTGCGCAAAATCTCCTTAACTCTTGAAGCGAGATCATACCTCACTGTCTTCACCTGTGTGCGTATATTCTCAAGAATCTCTTCAGAACGCTCCGAAGGGAAAATACTCAGGTATACACGCGCGATACTCAGGTCGGGGGAGACCCTTACGGCGCTCACACTCACCATGACACCGCCAAGCGAAGCCGTCTGGCGACGGAATATTTCGCTCAGCTCCTTCTGAAGCATGCGCTGTATCTTTGCTATTCGTTTATTTTCCATAATATTGGGTTTAAATCACTTTATTTAATATAACGCCCGACATGGCTCATATGTTCTGCTGCATCGCAGCAATGAATCTTATGACCGAGAGGCTGTTATTTTTCATCAAGCTCTAAATCTTTCTTATCAGAGTGAGGCCGTCACGCATCGGAAGAATCACCTTCTCCACTGCAGGGTCGGAGGCCACAATGTCATTGAATTCCTTGATGCCCATGGTCTGTGCGTCTACAGAGTCAGGATCAGTCACATGACCGTCCCACAAAGTATTATCGGCTATCATGAGCCCGCCATGGCTCATGCGTGGAAGAAGCGCCTTGTAATATGCCGGATATTCGCGCTTATCCGCATCTATAAATGCGAGATCAATCTCCTGTTCCTGCCCTATAGTGTCCAGCAGTCGCAGGGCCTTGCCGAAATGGACGCGCACCTTCTCTCCATAAGGAGAAGAGGCAAGCGAAGCCGCTATGAAATCCTCAAGCTCATCATTTGACTCAAACGTATGCAGTACTCCACCGGGAGGCAGGGACTCGGCTATACAAAGCGTGGAATAGGCTGCATATGTGCCCAGCTCCACCGCCAGTAGCGGGCGCTGCATGGCCGTAAGCATACTGAGCAGACGCCCCTGCAGATGCCCCGAACACATGCGCGGATTGACAAGGCCGAGCTGCGTGCGCCTGTGTATCTGCCTCAGCTCCTGCGGTTCGGGAGAGATATGCCTGTCGATATATTCTTCAAGTGTCATAACCGTGTGCGCAACAAGCCCTCTATAGCCAGATAATATGAATCCAGGCCGAAGCCGCTCACCGAGGCCATACACACGGGGGCAATCACCGATTTGCGTCGGAATTCCTCCCTGCCGGCAGGTTGCGAGATGTGCACTTCCACTACCGGAAGATTTATTGCGCTCACGGCATCGGCTATGGCATAGGAATAATGGGTATAAGCGCCGGCATTAAGCACTACGGCATCCACCCGCTCATAGTCGGTGCCATAAGCCGCACTGTGGAGAGCATCGATTATTTCTCCTTCTGAATTGCTCTGCATGCAACTCAGCGTAACCTGGCTGTGACACTGGCATAGCAGGTCATAATAGGATGCCCATGACTCTGTGCCATATATATGTGGCTGACGCTGCCCGAGCAAATTCAGATTAGGGCCGTTGATTATCAATATCTTCATATGAAAGATGATCGGCTGTATGAAAACGTATTGGCGGCCGCCGCGTAACCGTGGCGGCCGCTGTGATTGTCGCGGATAATAAGGCCTGAACGGCGTCAATTAAGCTTCCACTCCACCCCGGTCTTGGTATCCTTCACATTAAAGCCTATGGAGGCCAGACGGTCGCGGATAAGGTCGGAAGTAGCCCAGTCCTTGTTCTTCTTGGCATTGGCACGGATCTCCATCAGCAGATCCACTGCTCCGGCATATGGCTTCAGAGAGTCAGTCCCGGCTGCCGCAGAGGCTGAGGCGTCTACCCGTATACCGAGAAGATTTACAAGGAATGTGTCAAACAGTGTGCGAAGCGACTCAATCTGAGCCGCCGTGAGATGAACATCGCCGGCCGCGGCAGAATTGATAACCTTGCACGCATCAAACAGATGTGCTATCACCTGCGGGGTGTTCAGATCATCATCCATAGCCTCCCTGCTCAGCGCGTCATAATCCTTCAGCTCCACCTCACTCTGATCCTGAGGCACAAGCGCCTGCAGGCGGCGATAGCCGTCAAGCATCTTATTCAGCGCCTTTTCTGAACCCTGCAGGGCGGCATTACTGAAGTCGACCGTGCTGCGATAATGAGCCTGCAGAATAAAGAAACGTATCACCATCGGGTCATAAGCCTGTTCAAGCAGAGGATGAGAGCCGGAGAAGAACTCCTCGAGATTTATAAAATTGTTATAGCTCTTACCCATCTTCTTGCCATTGATGGTGATCATGTTATTATGCATCCAGTATCTCACGGCAGGATGTCCCTGGGCTGCCACGCTTTGGGCGATTTCGCATTCATGGTGAGGGAACAGAAGATCGAGTCCTCCCCCATGTATGTCAAATGTATCGCCAAGATATTTCTCACCCATGGTAGAGCACTCCAGATGCCATCCCGGAAACCCTTCGCTCCATGGAGAGGGCCAGTGCATTATATGCTCGGGGGAAGCACACTTCCAGAGGGCGAAATCCATAGGATTGCGCTTTTCGCTCTGCCCGTCAAGCTCACGGGTATTGCTCTCCAGCTCATCTATATTCCGGCCGGAAAGAATCCCGTAACGGTGATCTTTATTGTACTTCTCCACATCGAAGTATACGGAGCCCTGACTCTCATAGGCATATCCTGCGTCAAGAATCTTCTTTACGTATTCTATCTGCTCGATTATGTGGCCTGAGGCATGAGGCTCGATCGAAGGGGGGAGCACATTGAGCGCCTCCATGTCATGGTGGTAACGGTTGAGATACCTCTGCACCACCTCCATTGGTTCAAGGCGCTCCAGACGCGCCTTCTTGGCAATCTTGTCCTCACCCTCATCGGCATCATGCTCAAGATGGCCCACATCGGTTATATTCCTCACATAGCGCACTTTATAGCCAAGATGCTGCAGATAGCGGAATAGGATGTCAAATGTGATGGCAGGCCGGGCATGGCCCAGATGGGCATCACCATACACGGTGGGGCCACATACATACATGCCCACCATCCCCTCATGCAGGGGCTTAAACAGCTCCTTGCGGCGGGAAAGCGAGTTGTATATCTGTAAATTGCTCTTCATCAGCGCGTAAAGATCAGTTATCAGTTGTTGTTGAAGTTAGCTCCGCCCTGGGGACGCTTCTGCTTGATCTCGCCAAAGTTCTTCTCATACTTCTGCACATTGTCGGTGAGTGCGAACATGAGCTGCTTGGCATTTTCGGGAGTCATTACCACACGGCTCACCACGGGAGCCTGAGGCATGCCGGGAGCTGCGAAGATAAAGTCAATGATGAACTCATTGGGGCCATGACCTATCATGGCAAGGTTGGAATACTTGCCGTCGGCCACTTCGGGCTTAAGCTGGATCTGAAGCTGATTCTGATTCTGGTTCTGGTTGTTTTCGTTGTTGCTCATTGTAATATGTGATTATAATAATTAGACCATGTCTTTAAGCAGATGATATCTGTGATGTGCATAGAAGCCTGACTTCTGCCCAAGACTTACAGTCGCGGCACAGACAAATTCTGTACCAACAATAGCGCAAAGTTAGGAAATTTTATTTGGCCATCAAAATTCAATATTATAAAAGTTTGACCGATATTATAAAAATGCTTAATTTTGTACCATGTTTTCAACCGAGAATAAAGAATCGGCTTCCCGTAGTATCTCTGTCAACCGTGCCCTGCTCATGTCATGTGCCGGGGCCTGGCTCATCGTAGCCGCTGCAGCTCTGATAGCCACCGGAAGCACTCGCATGACGGCTCCGGAGAAGGCGCTCGACCTTTCCCGGCAGATAGCCTTATGGAGCGCGCCGGCCATAATTCTGCCATTGCTCATATGCCGCGTAGCCCTGAGACAGATGTGGAGCAAGACTCTCGGTTATGTTCTGGCTGCTCTTGCCGCTCTCACATGTCTCGGTGTAGCAGTGAACATTGCCGGTTGGTGTCCTGACTTCGATGTGGCCTCACCCGATTTCGGAGGAATGCATACCGACCAGGAGCGCGAGTGGACTGTGGCTTGCGCAATAAAATATGGCACGCCGCTTAATTTCACGCCCAACAACGGGTATCCCCTACTGATCAATTTTATTTGGAGAATATTCGGTCACAGCATATTGCCCGTCGCTCTCTTCAGCGCTTTCTGCACCGTGCTGGCAGCCGGGGTGACAGCCGCTACCGCCGCGCGCCTGTTGCCGCACCTGCAAGCTACAAAATCAGCTGTATGTGCCGCTGCTCTGTTCGCGATTGTGCCCTCCATTGCCTGGTATGGTTCAATCTGCATGAAGGAAGCTCCGGTGATACTTGCCATGTCACTGTGCACGTATACCCTTGCGTCCATTTGGCGCGGACAGCTCAGTCTCAGCTCACTGGCATCAATAGCCTTGGGGGGGATGATGCTTCTCTTGCTGAAGAGCCCTTTGGGATGGTGGCTGATGCTCGGCGCATGTGCTGCCGCGACACACGCCTTGTTATCTCAAAAGAAGGGTCGACGCGAAGGCTCTCTCGGCGGAGCTTTGTGTGTCATGCTGGTGGCAGCCGCTGTCGTGGCAGGTGGCAGAGAATTCAGGTCGAAGCCGGATTCATTGCTCTTCCAGACTCAGGCTCACACTACACCCCGCGTGGAGTCTCTCGACTCGGCCATGCTCGGCTATTCCACCGTGCGCCCTTATGCAAAGATATTAGGCAGTTATTACACGCTTCCCATTGCAGGCCGTATCGCCAGACTTCCATTCACTGCAACCGCACAATATTTCCCGCCGTTCCCATGGAATTTCAATAGAGACGCAGCCATCGGCAGGTTTGTGCCCTGGGCACACATGCCGTTATGGTATCCCGTAGGAGGATGCGTGCTTGGCTTCATAGTCCTGTGCTTAGGCCGGCGCAACCGGGCTGCATCCATGGGCTTGTGGGCTGCTTGGGTCGGCGCATGCTGGTGCGGCGTGGCACTTGTGGCAGCCGGGTCTGTCGCACGTTACTGGCTTCCCCTCTTGCCCGCCATGATTCCGATGGCAGTCCAGTTTCTTGCTTGTGCACACAGTGGCACAATCTCCCGGCGCTCATTTGCAATTTATTCATTTTCTTATTTGCTGCTTCTGATCATCGCTCTTCTGGCAGCATACATATCTCTAAATCCATGACCGTTTCAGGTATTTCCCTCGTAACCCCGGTGCTGAATGAAGCACGCACGCTGAATGAGACGCTTGAAAGTGTGCTGCATCAGAGCATATATCCCAAAGAGCATATAATTGTGGATAGCGGAAGCACCGACGGCTCTCTCGACATCATAAAACGATATTCAGGCCGCGCGCCCTATCCGGTAAGACTTATCACGACTCCGGCCGAAGGTGTATATGCGGCCCTCAATGCCGGCAATGCCGCGACCACGGGCGAAGTTATAGGTCTGCTGCATGGAGATGACGCCTTTTCATCCCATCACGTATTGGAGTTCATCTCTTCAGCCATGACACGCGACAAGGATGTGGAACTGATATATGGCGATGTACATTATATAAATACACGCGGCCAGCGCACGCGTTATTACTCGGGCGCTCATTTTATGCCGTCTACGCTCCTGTCCGGCTTTGCATTCCCTCACCCTTCAATGTACATACGCCGCACTCTGTGGCAACGTATCGGGACATACGACACCCGGTTTCGCATAGCCGGCGACTATGAATGGATCGTAAGATCCACTCTGAAGGGCCGGGCCCGCACAATGTATCTGCCGCTCGATATGGTCGCCATGCATGAAGGAGGCATAGCTTTCAGATGGAGCAATAGATTGCGTCACAATATTTCGGAAAAACGCCGCGCTCTGCACCTCAACGGCTATAAAGCTCCTCTCTGGAGGCTCATGGGGCGCTATCTCTATCTCTTCAGGCATTGATCAATGGGAATTCTCACTAACATACAGGACTTTGTGACCGCGCTCGCATCCATAGGCAAAGTCATGATTATGTCTCGCCGGCCATTCGCCCGCGGGAAGCGGCAGGATAGCGATGAGCTGGTCATCCTGGGCAACGGGCCTTCCCTGCGACACACCATCGACTCGCAGCTCGCTGAGGTAATGAGTCGCAAGAGGCTGGCTGTGAATTTTGCAGCCAACGCACCTGAATTCAGCATACTGAAGCCTGATTTCTATGTGCTTGCCGACGGACATTTCTTTACCGGCGCAGGCTCCGACCCCAATGTGGAAAGACTCATGAAGAGTCTCTCTGCCACATCTTGGCCCATGACAATTTTCGTGCCCTGCAGAATGAAAAAAAAATTGCACGCTATCTTGCGCGGCAACACCAATATATCGGTGAAAGGATTCAATCTCACTCCGGCCGAAGGCACTGCATGTATAACTCACATTTTATATGCCGCCGGACTGGCCATGCCAAGACCGCGAAACGTGCTGATACCTTCGATAATGATAGGCATGCGCCTTGGATTCAACCGCATATGGCTGTGTGGCGCCGACCACACCTGGAGCCGCACCTTAGGAGTGGATGATGACAACATGGTGATATCCGTGCAACCTCATTTCTACAAGGACACGGCCTCGGAGCAGAAGAGGGTAAACTCGGAATATGCCGGCTATCATCTGCACCATATCCTCCGAAGCCTGTATATCGCTTTCCGCTCCTATCACATGATCGCAGCATATGCCGCCACTGAAAATGTGGAGATTCTCAATGCCACTCCCGGATCAATGATAGATGCTTTCCCTCGCAAGAAGCTGACAACTTTATAGTTGTGCGGGACGTTAAGAATAAAAGCAACAACACTTGATGAGTATGAAACGTTCTCTTCCCCTCCTTCTTCTCACTCTTGCAGGGGCATCTGTCGCCACGGAGGCACAGGCCCAGTATTACGAGATGGCCAATCAGCTCGTGGGAATGGTGAAGCCCGCCCTCACAGGCGGCTTCAACTATCGCGGTTTTATCGATGCCGGATTCACAGGCGGCATAGGATGCAACGGCTGTAATTCGCTGGAAATATCCACTACGCAAGGCCTGAAATATGCCGACTGGTTCTTTATGGGGCTTGGAGCCGGAGCAAATGTCATCTTTGCAGGACAGGATAATGACATTCACGTTACAGGAAGCAGTTGGGGCAACGGCTTCAGGCCGGATTATCGTCAGAGAGACATCGGCGTGATCATTCCCCTATATTCCGATTTCCGCTTCAATATAGGGGGAGAACAATACTGCTCATTTTTCATCGACCTGAAAGTGGGCGCTGCATTCCTTGTAGGCAAAAATTACCTTGTCACACCCGATGGCGTGCTTGACAATTCCGAAGGCTTCTACTTCCGCCCCACAGTAGGCGTAAGAATACCCGTAGACAGTAAAGATACCCGAAAGGCCATAAATATTGGCGCCACCTATCAGTTGATCACAAATAATTACTGGAATTATGGCGGGTATTACAACAATACTACAATAAATTCCATCGGAGCCTCAATCAGCTTTGAATGGTAAGCTATACCCGACCCACTATTAAGGGCCTGTTTTGAAAAACAAGTGTCCGGCAAGATGGTCAGATCTTGCCAGACCGGGGGGAGAGAAAAAAGCTACATGTCGGCAACAAACGTAGCGATTCCACTTCTTGACGGTGCTAAACTTGCACATGCGTCGGCACGCAAAGGCCGGGAATATGTGCATACATCCGTCATGAAATATCGCCATGCGTATTTACCCGCTTCAAAGGTAAACATTTCTAGTTTATTATCCAAACATTTACCCTAAAATCACGCTCAACCCCTGCATAATTCACTTTTTTTACCGAATTAACACTCTGTTTTTACACCCAGGGCAACCGCATCGGAATCTACAAAAATTATAAAGATTTAGGCATTATTA
>CAJTTA010000015.1 GCA_910579305.1 uncultured Muribaculaceae bacterium | reverse complement strand
TTTACTCCCATTCTCTTTAATTGTTAATACGGTTTAAATTCAAACGCTCTCTTAGAATATCAAATTTATGAGTAATGTCCGATTTTCATTCAGAGTTGCAATTATTCTGTTACTCTCATTAATTGCAGGGCCATTCCAATTTAATGCCTTTTCCGAGGCACGAGGCCGAGGCAAAACAGTAAATACCTTTGAGTCTCCCGATTTCGCTTATCCGCGCAAGGTAATAGAAAATGCCCTTCCCGTTCTGGAACAATCCAATACTTCCAGGCGGAACATAGATGTAGTGCGTGCGCTAATTCAGCTCACAGTGGCCGAAGACGCCATAAGCGTCTCGGCGATGCCTCGAATGGCACACACAATCGACAGTCTGGCGAATAAAGCCGACGGTGCTATGGCCTCTATCTTACGGATGCTTGAGGCAAGACTATATGTTGAGGTATATGCATCCGATCCCGGCACTTTTAAAGCCCGGGATCTGCCGCTTGATTCTTTTCCGTCTGATCCCACTCTTTGGAGTGACGATCTGTTTGCCTTGAAGATACATGATCTTATATCAGCCGCAATGACCGACAGCAGCATGCTTGCAGCCGAGTCGGTAGATACATGGGCGGCATTGTTCACCGGTCTCGACAAGATTTCAGCGCCGTTTTATCCCAATTTATATGCCGTGCTCGCTCCCATATCCACACGGATGCTGGAGAGGTTCTCTTACGGCAGGAAACCAATTCCCTTCACCTCCGTCGGAGCATATCTTTCCCCTTCACAGAAATGTATGGCATTGAGAGAGAGAATCTCATCAGTCAACTCCACTCTCGCTGACGACTCCGGCAATGTAGCATGGCTGGCAGGAGCATTGCCCAGGTCAGTATCCGCGCTTGATGATAACGACGCTTATGCACAGCTGTTGGATGCCTATGACAGGTATAAATCCTCCCCATATGCCGGCGAATTTCTCATCAGTGCGGCGGAATATTCCGGTCATCTGCAAGAATATCCGGCTTCAGGAGCGTTGCTGAGAGTCAAGCTTCGCGAGGCAATAGACAATCATCCGGATTATGCACGTGTCAACGCATTGAAGAATGCGCTCACATCATTCGACATCCCACGCTGCCACATAAGCATGGCAGGAGAAGTCTTGCCTTCAGGCAACTTCAAGATGAAAGTGGAGCGCAGCGGCTTATCAATGCCGCTTTATATCCGGATATTCCGTATTGACGGCAAGCAGCGCGACCTCATAGAATTCTTGCGCTCAGGAGGAGGCCGGCAAGTCGCTTCCTATAGAGTGGAATCCGATACATGCACTCTGTCATGCGAGCCTCTGCCTGCAGGTCAATATGCAGTGGTACCCTCATCCTCATCAGCCGAGGATAGGTCGGCTCTATTGCTCTATGATTATCCCATCTTATTCCGCTCCAGCGCCTTGCAGGCTTTCTATGCGGGTTCCACAGATGGCAGTGGCGACGGACGGCTATACATCGTGGATGCTGCCGACGGAAGTCCGCTTAAGGATATCCGGGTAGTGTTCAGTGCTTACAGGAAGCAGCCCATAGAAACAAAAGCGCTCACCAATCGGGAGGGATGGGTAAAGGTGCCTGCTCCCGACAAAGATTATAATGCAGTAAGATTCACAGCCACCCGCAACGGCGACTCCCTTTCCGGATATCTGTATTCATATATCGAAAACTCTCGCCGAAATTCTACCGACGTACAGATCTTTCCGTCGCTGGCTATATATAAACCGGGCAGCAAGTGTGAGTTTGCACTTGTGGCATATGAGGATAAGAAATATATAAATCACCTGCTTCCCTCCACACCTGTCGATGTCAAGCTGTTTAACGCCTCAGGAGAGAAGGTGGATTCACTTCGTGTCCTCACCGATTTATCAGGACGGGCCTCGGCAGCTTTTGATCTTCCGAAAGAAGGAATGATGGGAGATTTTCGCATGGTCGCATATTCCACGACTGGAAAGGTCTTTGGTGCTACTACTATAAAAGTAGAGGAATATCGTCAACCCGGATTCTTTGTAGAGCTTAATGCCGAGCACTCATACTATTCCGTATGCGATACTGTCACACTCTCAGGCAGGGTGATGAGTTACTCAGGCATGCCCATGCCAGGAGCGGATGTTACTATAAATATCGATTATGTGCGCCCATGGTGGAGATACCGATATGTCAGCAACGGTTCTTATGCGGCTGTGGTCTCGACCGATGCTTCCGGTAAATTTACGCTCACGTTGCCTACATCCGCGCTTGCGGGCACTCCGTTTGCCACAGGTACGTTTGAGGTCGTTGCCACTGCGACATCCTCTGCCGGCGAGACGCAGAAGTCAGAGCTGACCAGATTTTATCTTAGCAATATAGCACGGATCTCCATAACGTCGCCCGAGCTTATATGTGCCGATGAAAAGGAGATGAGATTCTCCGTAGTTCTTGAGGGTGCATCCGGCGATGCGGCAGTGGATTATAAGCTCAAAGATGCTTCGGATAACATAGTGTCATCCGGCACTATCCCTCGTGAGGGACTCGACCTGGAAACCTCCCGTTTCCCCTCCGGCAAGTACAGCCTTTCTGTGAGCCTGCATGGCGATACGAGTGTGTCGGACTCGGCATCGGTAATCATTTATCGCAGCAATGACGCCCGTCCTCCCGTAGACACACCTTTATGGGTGCCGCAGAATAGAATTGTAGCAAAAGAAGGCGAGAGCAAAGTAAGAGTGCCTGTAGGCAGTTACGGCGCTTGTCAGACGCTGATATGCGTGGTAAGTGACAGAGATCATATTATATCATCATCCGCTATCGGGATTGAAGACCGGAATACTTATGTGGAAGTGCCGGCCCCACAGCGAGGCAACACAACCTTTGTACGTTTCTTCACAGTCAGAAATGCCGAGACAAGTGAAGAGATGGTGACCGTATGTCCGCCCGAAGAGGCTCTCGAGATGGAAGTGAAATCCTTCCGCGATCACATTATGGCCGGAGGCAAAGAGCGATGGATATTTACTTATAAGGCGACAGGCCCGGAGAATACCGCATCATCTATTCCGGTTATAGCCACCCTCTCTGACAAGGCTCTCAATGCCCTCACTCCGTTCTCTTGGAAGTGGGGGATATACCGAGACAATATGCTCGGTTCTCAATACTTGACTTTTGCCACAGGCTCCCGCAGCAATATATACATGCTTTCATCATATAAGCCACTCACAGTGCCCGGCATACATGTGCCTGCACTCAACACCTATAATCAGTCACTGTATCCTGTGGTATATGTATCTCGAGGCATGCTTTATTCTGCTGCCGGCATGGCGGCCCCCACAGCTGCCGGCAATTCAGCTCGGAAGCAGGAGCTGAAGATAAGAGGTGCGGTAGCTGAGAGCGCGGTAGAGAATGATGCTGTTGCCGAGGAGGCCGTTACGGTAGAAGCGGAGGATGGCACATCAGCAGCATCTTCTGAAGATACTCAGCGTTTCCGACCGTCCGATATGCCGCTTGCCTGGTTTAAGCCGGCTCTTTCTACCGATGCCGAAGGCAATCTTGAAATAAGCTTTGATGCCCCTGATTTCAACACGACATGGCAGCTTCAGCTCATGGCTTATAATCCGTCATTGAGCATCTGTCATTCCACTCTCACCACTGTGGCATCCAAGCCCGTCATGGTTCAGGCAGTCTCTCCGAGCTTCCTGCGCACAGGCGATGACGCCACACTCTCGGCCACAATCTTTAATAATACTGACGGGGAGGCTATGATGGAAGCGGAAATGACAATTTTCGACCCCATCACTCAAGAGACAGTATTATCCATCAATTTTGCTCCCGAGAAAGTGGATGCCAAAGGCAGCAAAGTCATAACAGCGCCATTCCAGGTGCCGGATAACCTTCAGTTTATAGGATATAGAGTCAGTGCGAGATCCGGAAATTATTCCGACGGCGAGCAGAATCTGATAAGTATTCTGCCATCCTCATCGCCTGTCACAGAGTCTTATCCATTCTATATTGCACCAGGAGAAACAGCGATGTCGGTAAAGGTTCCCGCACTCACCCCTTCCTCCATGGTGACTCTGCAATATTGCGATAATCCGGTGTGGTATTGCGTCACCGCACTTCCTGATCTCACAATGCCAAAAGATGCAGGAATTCTTTCATCGGTCAATGCCTTGTATGGCAATGCTATAGCTGTAGGCCTCATCCGTCGCTATCCGCAACTTGGCGAGGCTGTCGCACAGTGGCGAGAAAGCGGCGACTCCACTCTGGTGTCGGCCTTAAGCCGTTCGCCGGAACTGCAGACGGTAGCATTGTCTTCCACTCCATGGGTGATGAACGCATCCTCAGAGACCCTGCGCATGCAGCAACTGGTCAATCTGCTTGATGCCGCTAAAGCCGATGATGCCATTGCAGAGGCCGTCAAGAACTTGCTCGACCGACAGAACCGAGACGGAGGATGGAGTTGGTGTCCCGGCATGAGTTCTTCAATGTTCATGACAGAGCAGGTACTCTCACGCCTTGCCTCCCTCAAAGGCCTGGGATTCACGCCATCAGCACCCTCGCTTGCAAAGGCTGAGAAAAAGGCCATAGAGTATATTGAAAAAGAGATCGTGGCCGATTATAAGAAAAGCAAGGATTATAATACGGAGAGCCTACTGGAATGGCTATATGTGCGTAGTTTCTTTACTGATGTCGCTCCCTCGGCCTCCATGCTCCCTATTAAGAACAAGGCAATTTCCAAAATTGCGACGGGATGGAAGACCTACGACATAGATGATGCCGCCACAGCAGCCGTCCTGCTTTTCCGAGAGGGACGGAAATCCATTGCGACAGAGATTCTGGAGTCGTTCTCACAGCGAGCCTCATATTCTCCGGAGCGAGGCATGTGGTATGACAATCTTCGCTCAGACTGGACTTCTCATAGTCCCATGTTTGTCACGGCACGTGTGCTTCAAGCCTTTACCGAGGTTGATCCCTCTTCTCCATCAATAGATAAACTGAAACAATGGCTGCTTCTTGAACGCCAGGCACAGGACTGGGGTTCCGATTGCCGTCTTGCAGAAGTAATAAGCGGCATTCTGAGTAATTCCACATGGACAGCAACCTCTTCACCTGCAGAAATACGCATGAACGGGACTCTTCTTAAGGCTGACAGAAGAGATTATCTTACAGGAGCGGTCACTATCCCCCTGAATGCGGAGCAGGCATCCGGAGCAGAGATCACAATTCATCGCTCAAGTGACGGCCCGGCCTGGGGCGGAGTGGCCACACGCCGCATAGAGCCGATAGCGGCTATAAAGGATTTCAGCATGAGTGATGTCACTATTACCAAGCGACTGCTTGTAGTAGAGGAAGATTCCACAGGCGTCCATACGCGTCTTCCCGGCAGCGGGCCTATCAGGCAGGGAGCCAAGGTGCGGGTACAGCTTACAGTGACCTCCGCACGGGCTATAGACTATGCCGTGATCACTGATGAGCAGGCTGCATGTCTCGTGCCTGTCGACCAGCTCTCAGGGTATAAGGCTGAGGGAGAAGTGTTCTATTACCGAGAAGTGCGCCAGGGTGCCACCAATCTCTTTATCCCGCATCTGCCCAAGGGTAAATTCCTTATAGAATATGAGTGCTATGCTGAGGGCGACGGCAGCTACGCAGCAGGCATAGCCACCCTACAAAGCCTTTATGCGCCGATGCTCTCGGCACATTCCAGTGGCTTGGAAATAAAAGTGACACGTTAAAAAAACAGGTATTCCTGTAAAATTAGTACATCGGCGGGCAAAATTTTTGCCCGCTTATTTTTTTTTATTACCTTTGCCCGTAGAAAACTATTTATATCTACCTAAAATATCTCTAACATTCTAATTATATGAAAAAACAGCTACTCCTTGCTGCTGCATGCTCTATAGGCCTGATGGCTTCGGCGCAGTCTGTGGCAGATCTCACGTTCTTCTCTCATCAGTTTGATGACAATTCGGGCCTCGCCCCGTTCACTACATGGTGTGAGCCATATACTCCTGCCGCTGCTGTCTCTCAATTCTTTGACGGCATAGGCTGGAGTCTCCTCACTATGAACAATGGCCACACCTACGCGTCTTCCTGCTCATCGTTTGCCGATGATAATCAGGTGGCCGATGCCGGTCTTGTCACTCCTCAGATCTCAATTCCCGATTGTGGCGGCATGCTCTCGTTCACGATATATAACCTCAATCCGGCATACACGAATATTACAAATGCGTTTGAGGTATACGTATCCTCCGAGGGTAATACCAAGGAAGACTTCATGAAGAACGCTCCCATCAAGTCATATAAGCTCAAGGCCGACAGCAAAGTAAATGGCGTGACGGTGACAGAGCAGGTGATTCCTCTTTCCGCCTATTCCGGCCAGGATGTATATATCGCCTTTGTCAACCGTGGCCAGAATGCCGGCATGGTGTGCCTCGGCGATTTCAAGATTGTAAAATATCAGGCAGAATTGGGAATCCTGTCAGAGAGCCTGTATATCGAAGAGGGCGAGTATGCCATACGTTGTGCAGCCAAACTGCGCACCCCGGTGGCCTGCAAGGGTTTCACTGCCGAGCTTATCATAGACGGCAAGGTATATTCCACCTATTCCAACACCCGCGAGCTCTCAAATGTGTATAATGAATACAAATTCTCATTCCCCGACAAGCTTGACCTCCACTACGGGGAATCTGTGGATTACACGATACGCGTCACCCCCAATATTCCCAATGTCCCCTGCGTGGAGCTTTCAGCGAGCGTGGGCTGCAACTGGGGCTTCCCCCGCACAGTGGTGGAAGAGGAAGGTACAGGCATAGGCTGTGGCTTCTGTCCGTTAGGCTTCTCATTCATGGAATATCTCATGGATAAATATCCCGATCGCTTTATCGGTATAGCTGCCAACGGAGGCAGTTATGCTTCGGGAGTAATGACCGGCCCGACCTATCCTAATCAGATGCTCTCTGCCCTTAACCCGGGAGGCGGTTATCCGTTTGCTATACTCAACCGTTCGGTGAAGACTCAGGCCAATCATATTCTCAACCTTGAGAAAGACGTTCTTACGCTGCTTGAAGATGAGTCTCCCATAGGTGTGAATATAGAGCAGACATACTATTATACGGAAGACAATAAGATCACTGTCAATTTCAAGCCGCAGGTGAGCCTTGATGTAAACAATGCCAATTACAAGGCCGCCGTGCTTCTCCTCGCCGATGGTCTCTACGGCGACAATGCCGCCTGGACTCAGCATAACTATTATAACCGCTTCACTGAAGCGCAGCTCGCGTCATTTGGCATTACAGATGAGAACAGAGCTGAATTGACGCCTTATGTGCAGATATTTACAAAAGGCGATGGGGCCATACCCGGTTATCGCTTTAATCACGTAGGTCTCGGCTGCTGGCCCGACTGGCAGGGTAACGGATGCCCGCTCAATAATGTGATGAAAGCTGATGAGCCCGAGATATATTCCATCACATTCGACGTGCCCATGCAGACTATGCCCAATGGCTTCGGTGTGCAGGATATGACCAAGACTTCAGTAGTAGTCATAATTCTTGACGGTCTTACCGGTGAGATAATGGCCGCCAACAAGATGAAGTATGATCAGTTCGACAAATATCTTGGCGTGGAAGAAGTTAACACGGCATCCTCTTTGTCGGCGAAGCGTCAGGGCGACGTGATACTTGTCAACGGAGAAGCCGGCACTGTGGCAGAACTGTATTCTGCCGACGGACGCCTCCTTGCCCGCAAGACCCTTAATGGAGCAGAGGAGTCAATTGCTCCGATCGGTTATCGCGGCCTTGTTATCGTGCGCCTCTCCAACGGCAATGATGCTTACTTCCACAAGTTCATGATGTAACTTCGGCAATAGTCTGTTCATAAGGACTAAATCAATAGGTTATACGGAAAGGATATGGATCGTGTTCATAACATCCATATCCTTTCATTTTATTAGAATTGATATATGGTTAAGCTTATAGAGAATACCGACGCGTTTATGCCCGATGATGTCCGGGCTCTGTATGAAGACGCATTTCCTGTGGAAGAGAGGCGACTGTGGAATCCGCGGCCTGCGGGACTGAGGCTACATGAGGCATATGATGACTCCGGCGTGTTTAAGGGATTTATCACTACATGGCTTTTGCCCGGCGACGTGACATATGTGGAGCACCTTGCCATTCATCCGGATATGCGAGGACACGGAGTGGGAGGGGAGATTATAGATGCACTCCCCGGGAAAGTGATACTGGAAGTGGAATTGCCGCTGACGCATGAGGCGCAGCGCCGTATAGGTTTTTATGAGCGTCATGGCTTTGTCGCAGCCACAGAATGTGAATATGTGCAGCCCCCTTATGCACCGGGACTGCCGAGCGTGCCAATGCTGCTTATGTGCCGCGGAGATGTAGATGCGGAGATGACAGCCCATCTTCTCCACACGATGGTATATGGCTGCGAGGGGCAGCTTAAACTATGACCCTGACATCTTTTAAATCATAACGAGCCGCGCCGACATATTGCATCGGCGCGGCTCGTTATGACTTATGTTTGCAATTGTGTCAATAGGCATTCCTGTCCGGTCGCAGAGCATTGAACACGGTGAGGAAAATAATCTTGATGTCAAGGAAAAAATTCCAGTTATGTATGTACCATACGTCATATTCCACCCTGCGTTCCATCTGCCATAAGTGCTTGGTGCCTCCGCGGTATCCGTTTACCTGCGCCCAGCCTGTTATGCCGGGCTTTATGGCATGCCTCACCATATACTTGTCTATGAGGCGAGAATAATCTATCGTCTGGCTTACCATGTGAGGTCGGGGGCCCACCACGCTCATGTTGCCGAGCAACACATTGAAAAATTGTGGCAGTTCATCCAGTGATGTGCGGCGCAGGAAATCGCCGAATCTTGTCTTTCGAGGGTCATTTTCTGTCGCCTGCAGCTTGTCGGCCTGGTCATTGACTTTCATGGTGCGGAATTTATAGCAAAAGAAGTCCTTGCCTCTTATTCCGGTGCGCTTCTGAGTGAAGAATACAGGGCCGGGCGAAGACAATTTTATCCCTATGGCTATAGGCAGTCCCCACAATGGAAAGAGAGCCACGATGGGCAAAGAGAAGAGGATGTCGAAAATGCGCTTGATAATTCCGTTGACCGATCGGTTGAGGGGCGAAACCGTGTGTATCATAGCCGGCACGGAGCCTACATGGCTTGACACGAAGTGCCCTCGCAGCGATGGTGATATATCGGGTAAATATACGAATTCTATCCCCATTTCATCGGCCGCCTCCATGACCTTGCGCAGGGCGGAGGATTCATCGGCGTTGAGGGTGTAGAAGATCATATCGATATTGTTCAGCCTCACGAACTCTCGCAATTCGTGGAGAGGGGCTGTGTAGAAGTCATCGAAATTCCGCAGATTGACGGGGTCATCGTCAAATACGCCAAGGATTTTGTAGCCGTAGCCGGCATCTCCCTGAAGCTCATGACGTATGAGAGAGGCGGAAGTGTTGGATCCTACGAGCGCCACGCGCCTGAAATTCAGGCCCATGCGTCGGATCTTCTTAAGGAAGCGCTGAGAGAAAAGCCACCATAGACACATGAAGACCATGCTAATGCCCATAAAATACATGCCCGATACCCAGCCTACATCGAATATATCGAGTATGTAGAACAGGGATAAGAGGGTGGCTCCGTAGACTATAGCGCTTTTGAATGCCTGCAAGATGAGCCTGTCGGCAAAGAGGATGCGCTCTTTGTGAATGTCTGAGAAAAGAAGAACCGAGGGCACGAATGCGGTATTTATGGCCATAAACACAAGTTTCGACCTGAACTCGGGGGAGACATTGAAGCAGGCGCACGTAAGCCAGTAGACGATGTTGATCACCGCAAAGTCTCCGATAATGAGGATGCTTTGCAGATAACGTCCGAGTCTTATGTTGTTAGTCATGGGCGAGATAGGTGGGAATGGCTGTTAAGCCTTTCAGGGAATGACTCCTTATTGACATGTCGGCATGATGTCGAGAGAATGCGGCGGCTCACATAAGATGATGGAGTGCCATGTGCCCGCGGTCTGGTCAGGCAGATCGCGCGGCACATGGCAGAGAGGTGTGATGGAGGCGCTTATTTGGCTGCCTTCTCATCGAAGAGCTTGATTTTCTGTTCAAGCTCCTTGATTTCATCTTTAATTCTGAGAGTGCGACGCTCCATTTCGCGCAGCATATTGTTGCCTTCCTTGCTCTTGATGTTGAAGAATCCGAGATTGTTCTCAAAGGTCTTGAGTTCGGTTTTCTTTTGCTCAAGGGCGCGGGTGAGGCGCGCACGCTCGGAATTCATCTGACGGCCGTCGCCGTTCATCGATTCAAGGCGTCGTTCAAAATTCTGCATGCGTGCACGGCTTTCGCGCAGATCGAAGTTCTCACGCACGGCGTCAAGCGCAGCTCGATACTCATCATGAAGCTTATCCTTCATGCGATAGGGCACATGGCCTATGGAATTCCAGCGGGCCTGCTGTTCCTTAAGCGCTTCTATTACTTCATTGCGAGTAGCCTCTGAGGGAATGGCCTTGAGAGCTTCGATCACGAGGCGCTTGGCAGCCAGATTCTCGTTTTCTTCCTGGCGGCGTCCGGCCTGTTCTTTTTTCCGCGCATCGAAGAAATGATTGCAGGCATTCATGAAACGTTGCCACACAGCGTCGCTGTGACGGCGTGCTACGCTGCCTATTTTCTTCCATTCGGCCTGCAGAGCTATTATCTGGTCTGCTGTAGCCTTGAAGTCGGTACTGTCCTTAAGCGCCTCGGCTTTTTCACAGAGCTTGATTTTCTTCTCAAGGTTGGAAGCCAGTTCCTCTTTGGTCTTGGAGAAGAATTCAGCCTTGCGGGCAAAGAATTCATCGCATGCCTTGCGGAAGCGTGTATAGAGAGAATTATTTACCTTGCGGGAAGCGAATCCGAGCTCTTTCCATTGGGCCTGAAGCTTCTTGATCGATTCGGTGGCTTTTTCGAATTCCGAGAAAGAGTGTATGGCATTGATGTCGATAGCCTCGATTTCTTCACAGAGGCGGGTCTTTGCCTCTTCATTGGTCTGCTCCACTTGCTTGCGGGCTTCGAAGAAGTCCTGATGGCGCTTGTTGACCACAGTGGAAGCCTCTTTGAATTCAGCCCATATGCTTTCGCGGAATTCCTTGGCCACAGGGCCTGTGGCACGCCACAGGTCATGTAGCGCCTGAAGTTTCTTGAAAGCGTTGATCACGTCAGCTTCTTCGGCAAGCATCCGGGCCTGCTCTATGAGATTGCGTTTGATCTCAAGATTCTTGCGGAAGTCGAGCTCGCGAAGTTCCTTGTTCATCTTGAGGCAGTCGTATATCTGTTCCACCACGAGCTGATAGGTCTTCCAGAGATCGGTTACGGCCGTGGGGGGGACATCGGCCGGCTGCTTGAATTCTTCCTGCAGCTCGCGCACTTCATTGATGTGCACGTTGACATTGTCAATATCGGCGGCTATAGCCTTGAGGCGAGCGATTATCTCGTTTTTTCTGTTGAGATTAATCATGCGGCGTTCTTCTTCCTCCGCAAGGAAGGCGGTGCGGAGCTCGCGGAAAGCGCCGAGCAGATCCTTGAACTGCACTTCGAGCGGATCTGTGGCCGATACAAAAGCCTCTCCCTCTTCCGCCTCCTGTGCAAATTTCTCGCACTCGGCTTCGAGCTCGGCATTGCGCAATACATAGAACGCTTGCTTGATGGCGGCTACATCTTTGTGGCGACCGGCTTCACGCTCATCCACAATCTGCTTCAAGGTCGCCACGAGCTCATCCTTGGAAAGCTGGAAGAATCTGTGGTGGTCTTCGGCAGTCTTTGAGGCCTCGGAATTATCATCGGCAGCCGGAGCGGCTGATTCTGTAACAATGTTTTCAGTCTCGGTGGTGGCGGCATCAGTGGCCGGTGTGTCCTGCCCCTGTATGTCGGGACGGGGAGTTGCATTCTCCTCTGAATGGAGCGCTTTGTCAAGCTCGTTCATGGCTTATGTAATGATTTAGAATCGGGTTGAAATACAAGTTAATATGGGAGAGACCTCATAGCCCGCAGGCTTTGAGCGCCAAATTTACTACAAATTTTCTAAATTGTGAAATAAATTGTCAAGAAAAGCAAAATCGAGGTGTTGAGAGTTTTTTTATTCCTTGACTATGGCAGCTGATATGATGCGTATATCCTGCACGGGGCGGTCATTGCCGTCGGTCGCCGCCTTTTGGATTCTGTCAACGATATCCATGCCCTTGATCACCTCTCCAAACACGGTGTAGGCTCCATCGAGGTGAGGAGTGCCGCCGACAGTGGTGTATGCCTTTATGACTTCGGCAGGCATTGTCATGTCAGGCACATTGGCCTCGGTCTTGGCGATAAGCTCCTGTTGCAGCGATTCAAGAGCCGCGGTGTCGCCTGCTGCCTGCAGCTGGCGGATGTCATTCATGCGTTCGCGCACGAGGTTGCCGAAGTATTGCTGCTTGGCATCGTTGTTGGCGCGCTGCTCAAAGCTCTTGAGTTGTGTGGGGGAATAGCTTTTGCCTGTCACGATATAGAATTGGCTTCCGGAGCTGCGACGCTCGGGATTGACCTGATCGCCTGTGCGGGCGGCGGCCAAAGCGCCATATTTATGGAAATGCGCGGGGTATATGATTTCGGCAGGCAGGGTGTAAGAAGGATCGCCTGCTCCGAGAGGTATGGTGTTGTCGGGATTCTTCGAGTTGGGGTCACCTGTCTGCACCATGAAGTCGTTGATCACACGGTGGAACAGCATGCCGTCGTAATAGCCCTCCTTCACCAGCTTCAGGAAATTGTCGCGGTGGGCGGGAGTGTCGTTGTAGAGCTTCACGAGGATGTCACCCTCGGAGGTTTTAAGGAGCACTTCGGGCTCGGAAGAATTGGTCTGTGAGTTCATATTCAAAGCCAGTAAAAGGCCAATGATGATAAATAAATACTTATTCATAGGAGGAATTTAAATCATGCTTGCCGGATGCACACGCTTGTAGATGCGGCGGAAATTGTCATCTTTCTCTCGCAACTCCTCGGCATGGAGCTCATAGTCGGCTCCCCAGATTGATGAAAGGAGGTCGGGCAGATAGGCTTTCGCCCGGTCTTTGTCGATGGCCAGTTTCAGCAATCGGTCGATTTCCCGGGAATACTCATTCGGGCTTATGGCTGCCAGGAAGCGAGCGGCGCTGGCAGTGAACTGCCCGGTGGCGTCCACGCGCTCCATATTGTCGATAGCCGCCTGGAGAAGCTCGGGATCGGAATTGAAGTTATTGACAAGGCATTCATAAGATGCCATGCCGTCCTTGTCTTCGGCGAGTGCTTTCTCGTTTATATCCATAGCTAAAACAGTTTTATCATGCAAAAGTAGCAAAAAAATTTCGGTGTTAACGTAGAAATTGGTAAATTTGTGCGATTTTTACAAAAAACTCAACATGAGCCAGTCAAAATTTGTTATAGTCATAGGTCGTCAGTATGGCAGCGGAGGCCGCGAGCTGGGCAAGAGGCTCGCTTCGCGTCTTAACGTGCCTTACTACGATAAGGAGCTTCTGTATGAGGCAGCCACACGTCTGGGCTTTCGGCCGGATCTGCTTGAAAAGGCCGATGAGAAACCTCCGTCCCCCTTCCGCTCGTTATTGAGCGCAAGCATAGGGAGCCCTTCATGGCTCACTACCGGGGCCATGCAGAGTGAGACAATCTATCAGATGCAGAGCGACGTAATCCGTTCTCTGATAGCGGAGGGGTCTTGTGTGATAGTAGGGCGCACGGCCGACTATATTGCCCGGGAAGAGCCCGGATTGGTGAGCATATTCCTGCACGCTGATCTTAAGGACAGGGTCGCACGGGTAATGGCGCGAGAGCATTCCCACAAGGATGCCGCGGCAGCTCAGGACTGCATCCTGCGTCATGACAATGGCCGCAGAGAGTATTATAATTACTTCACAGGCCGCAACTGGGGCAATGCCGACAATTATCATCTCTCCCTATCCAGCTCAGTGCTTGACATGGACGGAGTGGCGGATGTGATTATTGCCTGTATGAAAGCCCGGGGCATAGCTCTTTCTCAAGAGGGCTGATGCCCGGTTGACGGCTCATCAAGCTAAACGTTTTTTGTAAAAATACATAATATTATGAACAACAAGACTTATCTCTACTCCTACATCCTCACCATTATAGGGGGGATATCGCTTGTGGCCCTTCATGGTCGTGCCGGACTCTTCAATGCCATTACCATCATAGTGGGCGTGCTGCTTATAGTGCCGGGTATATTGGCTTTCATCCGCGCTTCGTTTCCCTCGCGTGCAGCGCGCATGGCCGGTGCCCGTCCTTCAGTGCCCATGATAGTGGTGTCGCTTGCCTCGATAGTCTTAGGGGTAATGCTTGTGGCAGTTCCCGAGAAGTTTACGCATTTTATTGTATATGCCTTTGGTATATTAATGATCGTGTGCGGAATAGTTCAGTTCCTGAACTTCACCCCCTCCAGGCGTTCTCTCGGATTTCCCTGGTGGTATCTTGCCGCTCCGGCGCTTTGCATATGTATCGGAGTGGTGGTGATGGTGCTCGGAGCTGCACAAGTGCTTGACATTCTTGCCATGCTGACGGGCATAGTGCTCATAGTGTACAGCCTGAATGGCTTCATAGGCTATTACGAGAGGAGCAAGCGCAGTCATCAGGGAGGAGTCACCGGCAAAGTAGTGAATGTAGAGATGTGATATCGACATAAAGCAGTGGGACGGTCTGTCGCCGTAGTCCGCAAGGAATAAGGAGGAAAGTCCGGGCAACACAGAGCACCATATTTTCTAACGGAAAGCTGTGGGCGACCGCAGAGTTAATGTAACAGAAACACTACCGCCCCTGCGGCACGAGTTGCCGCGGGAGTAAGGGTGAAATGGTGAGGTAAGAGCTCACCGGCTTCTGTGGCGACATGGAGGCGTCACTACATCTTATGGGTTGCAATGCCAAATATACCGGTGTCAGAGGGTGGCTCGCCCGATTGCCGGGGGGTAGGCAGCTGGAGTCTCAGCGCAAGTTGAGACGTAGATAAATGACAGACACGCGCTTGATGCCCGAAAGAGCGGAGAGCGCGTACATAACCCGGCTTACAGGCCCACTGCTATCTTATTTATGCCGGGCGGAGAGGGGCGTCTTCTCCGTCCGGCATTTTCTATTTTACAGTCTTTTCACAATATAAATTATCATACCATGAAAATCACTGAGCGCATACTGAGCTTAAAAGACAAGATTATCGCTACAGCCCTCTATTGCTGGGAGGGGGTGTGGCGTGATCCCTCCAACACCCTGAAAGTACGAGTGATCAAGACGCTGAATCTGTGTGTGCATACATTTCTGGATACAGGGCTGCAGGCGCGTGCGTCATCACTGGTCTATAGCACGCTGCTTGCTATAGTTCCGGCCTTTGCCCTGTTGTTTGCCATAGGTCGAGGATTCGGTCTGCAGAATCTTCTCTCCTCAGAACTATACAGGTTCTTTCCCGCGCAGGCGCAGGCTATCAACACAGCCATGGGGTTTATTGACAGCTATCTGGCCCAGGCATCGCAGGGCCTTTTCGTGGGTATAGGAGTGGCCATGCTGCTGTGGACGCTCATATCTCTGTTGTCAGATATAGAAAATGCCTTCAACAACCTGTGGGGGATAAAGACCGGGCGCAACTTTTATCGCAAGATCACGGATTACACCGCCATCTGTCTGCTTGTGCCGGTGCTCATGATGTGTTCCGCCGGCATCAACATTTTCATGGCAACGTTCATGAAAAGCGTGTTCGGGCAGACAATGCTTTCGCCATTGGTCAACATAGTACTTGACTGCGCGCCGTTCCTGCTCTGTTGTGTAGCATTTACCATCTCGTTTCTCATCATACCCAACACGCAGGTGCGTTTCAAGTATGCCGCCATAGCAGGATTCATATGCGGCATAGCCTTTCAGCTGCTCCAGACTCTGTTCATCACAGGTCAGGTATATGTGGCCAAGTATAATGCCATCTATGGATCATTTGCCTTTTTGCCTCTGTTGCTCATATGGCTGCAACTCTCATGGCTCATCATTCTCTTTGGCTGTACGCTCACATTCTCTCTCCAGAATATATTCCGGTATACTTTTACAGCCAAGATATCCGATATATCCCCCGTGTATATGCGTAAACTCACCGTGGTGACAGCGGCTGTGATCACCACACGCTTTGTGCGAGGGCTGCCGTTATGCACGATAGGAGACATCTCTGCCGATTATGGATTGCCTATAAGAATCGTGAGGCGCATAGTCGAGAAACTGCACTCCGCCGGCATAATCTACTATGTGGAGGTAAAAGGGGATGCGAGGGCATTGGCTCCCGCTGTAGAGCTTTCCAGATTCACGCTGGGGGATCTGCTTACCAAAATGGAGCTGGAGGGAGGCAAAGACTTCGTGCCCGGTTTTTCAACGCGATATTCCAAGGTAGAGAAGATAGTAGACACAATCATGAAAGTGGAAGTGAAGACCGCCTCTTCAATTTTGCTCGCTGACATTATTGTAGAATAGAGTTTTCTGACAATTACATTGTGTACATTGTGTGAAACATGCTAAAAAAACAAGAAAAAGTGTTGCGTGTAAAAAAAAATGATTATATTTGCGCATTGAAATGATTGGTCTCTTGCTACAGTGAGTTGACATCACTCACTTGTTAATACGATTATTTTTTTAGCTAATTATATCTATATGCGTTTATTTACCTATCTAAAAACATTTCTATGCCTCGCGTTGTGCCTCGCGTTCTCTGCGACTGCAGAAGTGGCACCTCCCAAGACGCTTTATGGCTTCCTGAATAATGCAGGATCTTGGTCAGAGGGGTTCAATTTTGACCCATATTGGGGCTTTTATTCCATTACACCCACAGGTGAAGGTGGCTTCCAGCCGATCTCGCCGGTGGGTTATGACTATCAGTGGGCCCTTCAGAGCGAAGGTGGCGGTGCCGGCATCTATGATGACGGCTATTATTATTGCTTCACTGCTCTCGGACGTTACGATAATTACAAAGTGCAATACTCCAAGGTCAACACCAAGACTTGGGAGACAGAGAAGACGGGCGTAGTCTCCGGCTCCAACACTGCGCCGGTGCCTGTGCCCGTTGACATGACTGTGAATCCGGCCGACGGCAAGATTTATGCCGTGTGTCGCACTCAGCTCGGCAGTGGCAACGGCAACGGCGGTGTGCTTGTCACTGTGGATCGCGAGACAGGCGAGATGACCAAGATAGCCGATCTCTCTTACTTCTTCTGGACTATATCATGTGATTCTGACGGCCAGATGTATGGCATCTCCACCGGCAGCGACTATGTGCGCGGCACCCTTTACCGTATCTCTACTGGCGGACAGGTGGAAGAAGTGGGCCCTACCGGGCTCGCCTTCTATGACATAGAGCAAAGTGCCACGATTGACTTCCGTTCAGGCAAGATGTATCTTACTCATGTGGGATACATTGTAAATGAGGATGAAAGCATCAACTATAATTACACCACCAAAGGGCTCTATGAGCTGGATGTCAAGACAGGCAAGGCTACAATGCTTCATGCCTATGGCGATGGCGAGGTAGTGACGGCGCTCTCTATCCCCAACAGCCATCCCACAGCTCCCGACCTCATCAGTGACCTCTCTTTCACGCCAAAGGAAAACGGCTCCATGACCGGTGTCGTGACATTTACTGCTCCGTCATTGACTTATGCGCAGCAACCTCTTTCCGGCACCATCACCGGCACACTTTCTCTTGATGACCGGGAAGTAGGCATAATCACTACTGCTGCCGGCCAGAACTTCTCGCAGGAAATTACAGTGGACAGCGAGGGCAAGCACGTTGTGACCGTGGTGCTCAATGCCAATGGCCATGATGCTGTGGCATGCACCGCTACAGGAGTGTTTGGCAATGATGCCCCCACGGGAGTGGAAAATCTGAAGTTGACAGCATCTGCCGATGCCACGACAGCCATTCTCACTTGGGATCCCCCCACTGCCTCGGTCAACGGCGGCTATTTTAACCCCGATGACCTGCGCTACACCATAGTCCGTTATCCCGACCGCACCACGGTAGCCCGCACGGCGACCGGCAATTCTTTCACGGAGACCATAGACATGGATTACTCCAGGATATACTATGTGGTGACCCCCTATATCGAGAGCAATACCACTCTGCGTGGCAAGGCTGTCCGCTCCAACAAGGAGTATATAGGCAAGCCTTGGGAAATGCCTTACGTAGAGCCTTTCGACACCTCTGCCTCATGGGAATCAATCACAGTCATCGACGCCAATGAAGATGGTGGCGAATGGGGCTGGGAAGATCCCGTGTGGAAATATGATGAACAGTATGCATGCGCGTTCTTCTATCACTTCACGACAGTAGGCCCTTCCGACGACTGGTTCATCACTCCCAAGCTTGCACTTGATTCAGGCAAGCTCTATCGCATAACGTGGCAGCAGTATGGCTATTATGACAATGGCACGCCCAATCACCTCCAGGTATATTGCGGCAATGCTCCCACGGTAGATGGCATGCACAAGAAGATCTATGATGAAGTGGCTTTTTCCACTATGACATCTGTGCTGACCCAGAGCCGTTATTTCGCCCCCAATAAGGGTGACTCATTCATAGGATTCCGTGATATCACGCCCGATGCCAATCACTTCAGTGTGGATAATATACTTATAGAGGAGTGTGGCAGTTCAGCTGTGCCCAATGTGGTGAACGACCTTGTTGCTTCTGTCATTGACCGCGCTTCAGGCAAAGTCCTCATAAGCTTTACCGCTCCTCTCATCAATGCAGCCGAAGAGAAGCTTGACGGCACTATGGATATTAAGCTTTATCGCGGCACGGGAGAAGAGCCGATCAAGACATTCACAAATGTTACTCCGGGACAGACTGTGACTTACGAAGACACGCAGGCCGCTCCTGCGGTGAATGCTTATCGTGTCGTGCCTGAGAATAGTGTAGGCACCGGCCTTGAAGCCTCAATAAGCATAGACTTGCGTGCTGGCTGTCCGCAGCCCGTGACCAACGTCAAGGCTGTCTCGCTCAGCCCCTCGCAGGTGCTTCTCACATGGAACGCTCCCACTGCCCGTGTAGATGAAAACGGCAACGAAATCGACTATACTTCACTTCGCTATCTGGTATATCGCCCGCTTGGCGGTAATGAATATGACCTCATAGGCCGCGGCCTTAAGGAATGTCAATTTATCGACAACAATCCCACTGCCACTTGTGGCGACCAGCAGGGTGTGACCTCCTACTATGTGGCATGCGTGAATGGTGATGATGAGAGTTACGCCACTTTGTCGAATCCTGTATATGTAGGGCCAGCCTATCCTCTTCCTTTTGCTGAAACCTGGAAAGATCAGATACCCGTGACCTCTCCGTGGCTCTCCAGCAGCAATGGCACTGCTTCTTGGATTATCACTTCCAAGGGATATGTGCCTTTGGTGGATGGCCAGGACGGATGGGGCATTCTCTCTTTGGAAGTGAATCGGGAATTGGCCGGGGGGCAGTCCGCTTATTGGAGTCCTCGTATTGACCTGAGCGGAGTGAAGGATGCCAAGCTTACCTTCTGGATGTATGGCGAGAACACTTATGATCCTACTAACGACTGGATCAGCGTGGCTGTCGATATCGAAGGCAAGACACAGGAAACTACGGGTGTCACTTTCAATCCCAGCAAGTGGGCTGGCTGGAAGAAGCAGACTGTAGATCTCACCCCTTACTGCGGCAATGACCGTGTGTCGATTATTTTAATAGGCAACATTACGAATTCTCCCACCGATGGCGAGCGCCGTATTCATCTCGATAATCTGGAAATCACCGGCACGCCGCTTGACAAAGATGTAAGGCTCACCTCATTCACCGGCCCCACAAAGGTGCGCGAGACACTTGAGAATACTTACACTGTGGCCATAGCCAATGTGGGCGGCTCCGATTATGAGAATCTTCCTCTGTATCTTTATGCCGACGGCGACCTTGTGGCAGAGAAGAAGATCGACTATCTGTCTTCTGAAGAGAGAATGACAGTGGAGTTCACATATGTGGCTCCCGATGGATCTGACGATATGATAGAGCTTACAGCTGAGATTGCTCCGGTAGCATCTGAAGATGCAGTGCCTGATAACAATGCCATGTCCCTGTCTGTGGCAGTGCAGCCGCTCAATCTTCCTTATGTCACCGATCTCACCGGCGAATACAATGAGGCTGACGGCACCGTCACCATGTGGTGGGGCTTGCCTTCGGAGGCCGAGTTTATCGAAACCGTCGATGAAGGAGCCGAAGCCTACGATGCATTCTCTATAGCAGAGGTAGGAGCCTGGACAATGTATGACGGCGACGGCGCGGTGCCGTTTAAATTCCAGGATACTGCAGGAAATCTTCTCTCCTGGGATAATAATGACCAGCCGCAGGCCTGGATGGTGTTCCGTCCCTCAGACGTGACATCCGACAATACATGGCAGCCTCATTCGGGCACTCAGGTGTTCACGTCATGGGCTGCAGCAGGCACTCCTAACAATGACTGGCTGATTTCTCCCGAGCTTTCAGGCGAAGCACAGCTCATTTCCTTCTACATACGTCGTCTTAACGAGCGTGATTCAGAGGAGCGCTTCAATGTCTATTACTCCTCTACCGACACAGATCCCGCTTCATTCCATAGCCTTAATGGTGATACTCCCGTATCAGCCGGCACCGAATGGGAGCTTTGCTTCTACGCCCTGCCTGAGGGAGCCAAGTATTTTGCCATTCAATATGTAGGCTATCATCAGAGTGCGCTGCTTCTCGATGACCTCCAGTTTGAGGCTTATCCCACACATCTTCGCGTGGACGGCTACAATCTGTATCGCGATGGAGTGCGCGTCAATGAGTCTCTCATAGGCCGTCGCAGATTTGTGGATGAGAATGTTAATACTACCGATAAAGTCCAGTATACCGTATGCCCGGTATATGGCGGCATAGAGGCAGCTCCCAGCAACGTGTTTAATATGGATCCCGCCGGAATTATGACTCTCGGTGATGCCGGAGCCATAGCAGTTATGTCTTCACGAGGAGCCATACATGTTATCAATGCGCAGGATAAGCTTGCATCTGTGTTCAGCATCGATGGCAAGACGCTCTTCTCCGGCACAATGGCTTCCGGCCATGAGACCATCTCGATCGTTCCCGGCATTTATATCGTGACCGTAGCAGACAAGTCCTTTAAAGTGATCGTGCGTTAAGCGCATCTCCGCCCTGTAATCATCAGTCGCCCGGCAATCAATCGTTGCCGGGCGACTCTCGTTTGGCTCTGCATTGAAAAACAATGCGGGCGACGCAGAAGAATGTATCTTCGCGTCGCCCGAGTTATATGACTTTGATTATATTATCAGTTGAATCCTTCGAAACCTTCCGGGAGCTCATCTATGTTATATTGCGTGTCTCCGTAAAGGTCAGCATCGAGATCTATTTCGGCATTTGCAGCCCTCTTGTCGACCTTGGCGTCAAATTCCTTCATGTCTATATGCTGGGCGGGAGCCTTGCCTTCCTTGCGCGTGCAAAGGGGATCCAGGAGGGTCTTGCCGGGCACGATTTTCTTTAGTTCCATGAAGAATGAGCGCTCGGTCATGTAGTCAAACACGAAAATCATTCTCTGGCCTTCCTCTTCCACAAGCTCGTTTATATGGGTGTCGTCCATGAGCCATACGTCCTCATCATACTCAGAACCCATATCTTCCAGTGTCACCTCTTCGCGTTTGCTCCAGTCATCATCGCAGAGGAAGAAAGAGTTCATTTCATCCTTGGTATAGCCCACACTGTCGAGGATGGCATTCCGCAGCACCAGGAATGAGGAGTCGGCATCGATTTCGATTTCACGCTTGAAGTTGTCAACTTCATCAGATACAATTTTAAATCGGTATATCATGGGAGTAAATTTAAATTCGTTGAAAATTCTGTGCGAAATTAATTCAAATAAATGAATTATCCACGCCGCGGAACGAAAAAAAGTGCGGCGCACAATGTGAAATTATGCGCCGGATATTGTATGAGTGTAAAAATCAGAGAATTGGATTATTTTATGATTCCATTCTTTTTAAATACTTTCTCAATGGCTTCAAGAGAGCGAGTCACCTGTTCCTTGGTGTGAGTGGCCATAAGAGAGTAGCGGATAAGAGTATCCTTAGGCGCTACGGCCGGACTTACCACCGGATTAACGAATACACCTTCATCGAGCAGATCGCGTGTCACGCGGAAAGTCTTATAGTCATCCCTTATGAATAGCGGTATGATAGGAGTAGACGTATGGCCTATCTCGCATCCCATTTCGCGGAAAGCGTCAAGAGCGAAGTGTGTTATGTCCCACAGATGCTGCTGTCGTTCAGGCTCCGAGAGCATGATGTCGAGAGACTTGTTGACAGCCGCCACGTTTGCAGGTGTGATTGATGCGGTGAAGATGTAAGGGCGTGAGTGGTGGCGCAGGAAATTGGTTATCTCCTTGTCGGTGGCGATGAATCCGCCCAAAGCGGCGAAAGATTTGGAGAATGTGCCCATGATCAGATCCACGTCCTGAGTCACTCCGTAATGCTGACATGCACCGCGTCCGCCTTCGCCGAAGACACCTATGCCGTGAGCCTCATCTACCATGACGGTAGCATTATATTTCTTGGCAAGGTCTACGATCGCAGGCAGATTGGCCACATCTCCTTCCATGGAGAACACAGAGTCGGTCACTATGAGCTTGACCTTTTCGGGATCACATTTCTTGAGCTGATCCTCCAGCGAAGTCATATCGTTGTGTCGATATTTGAGGTAGTTGGAGAAAGAGAGACGGCGTCCTTCTATGATGGATGCGTGATCCTGCTCGTCAAGTATTATGTAATCCTCGCGCCCGGTGAGGGTGGAGACTACACCCAGGTTTACACCGAAGCCGGTGGAATAGAGCATTGCGTCTTCCTTGCCGACATATTCTGCCAGGCGGGCCTCAAGCTGCTTGTGGATGTCAAGTGTGCCATTCAGGAAAGGGCTTCCCGCCAGGCCTGTGCCATATTTTTTTGTCGCGGCGACCGCAGCTTCGATCACACGGGGATCATTAGTGAGTCCCATATAGCTGTTGGAGCCGAACATGAGCACCTTTTTGCCATTCATGAGCACTTCGGTATCCTGTTCCGATGAAATGGCGCGAAAGTAGGGATATATACCGGCTGCCATGGCCTTTTGGGGGGCATCGTAGCGCGATAATTTCTCTTGAAGAAGTTTCATAGTCTTACTTATTCTAAACTATCTGAATGCTATCCATAGCTTTGAATATATTCAGGCTGCAAAGTTAACGAATTTTTTCGAAATGGAAGTTGTTTCTATTAAAAAAATGCACATTTGCCATAAAATGTGCAGATGCAACATTAGTCCGTAGGCCAATCAGCAGCATTTTTTCTGATTTTTTAGTATATATTGCAGTTATGTGGGGATTTTTTCCGATATTTGCAAAATATTTCAGTAACCACAGTAATTAATATTGTCGGTGGTAGGCAGCAAGAGAATTCCTGTGCAGCCATGCGCCGACCACTGAATGTTGAGATGAAAATTACAGCTAAAGAACTTGCGGGCCTTACCGGAGGATATGTGCAAGGTGATCCTGATGTTATGGTGCATACGTTTGCCAAGATAGAGGAAGCCGAAACCGGAACGCTCACATTCCTGGCAAATCCAAAATACACACATTATATATATTCTACCCGTGCATCGGTGGCCATAGTGGCCGAAAATTTCAGGCCCGAGAGGGAGCTGCCGGCGGGACTTACTCTCCTGTGCGTGAAGGATCCCTATGAGTCGCTGGCGCGTCTCATGGCCATGGTGCAGGCTTCGCTTCCGCGTCCGGCAGGCATAGAGCAGCCCTGCTTTATTGCCGAGGGAGTGGAAGTGCCCGAAGATATTTACATAGGCGCGTTTGCTTACATAGGCAGCGGCGCGATGCTTTCGCCCGGCGTGAGGATTTATCCTCACAGCTATGTGGGCGACGGTGTGAGCATCGGCGCGGATACGATAATATATCCTGGTGCACGCATATACCCGGGCTGTCACATAGGCTCAAGGTGCATAATCCATTCGGGCGTGGTGATAGGAGCCGACGGATTCGGATTCGCTCCCTCAGCCGAAGGCTATGAGAAGATCCCGCAGATGGGTATAGTGGAGATAGATGATGATGTGGAGATCGGTGCCAACACAACTATCGACCGCGCCACTATGGGCGCGACGCGTGTAGGCAAAGGCACGAAGCTTGACAATCTGATTCAGGTAGCCCACAACGTCGTGATAGGCGAGAACAATGTATTTGCGGCGCAAAGCGGCATAGCCGGCTCTTCCCATATAGGCGACTGGAATATGGTGGGGGGCCAGGTAGGCATGGCCGGGCATATTTCCATAGGCTCCCGTAATCAGATCGGCGCTCAAAGCGGTCTGCACAGATCGATGGGCGACGGGCATAAGCTCATGGGTTCTCCCGCTGTGCCGGCCAAGGATTATGCGCGTCTTCAGGTATATCTCAAGAAGCTTCCCGAGATATATGCAGATATTTGTTGCGGCAAGAAAAAACATTAATCAAGTCACTTATAAGATTTATCTCAAAATATGAATCAACTCACTCTCAAGGCCCCTTTTACAGTGCAGGGGCGCGGACTGCACAGCGGTCTTGATATCACAGCCACTTTCCTCCCGGCTCCCGTGGGACACGGATATAAGTTTCAGCGCGTAGACCTGGAGGATCAGCCGGTAATAGACGCTGTGGCCGAGAATGTGGTGGACACCACCCGCGGAACGGTGCTCGGCAAGCGCGATGTGCGTGTGAGCACTGTGGAGCATGCGCTGGCAGCCTTGTGTGCCAGCGGTATCGACAATTGCCTCGTGCAGGTCAATGCCCCTGAACTCCCCATCCTCGACGGCTCTGCCATTGAATATATGAAAGCCATCGAAGAGACAGGCGTGGAAGAGCAGAATGCCGACAAGGATTTCTATATAATCAAGCAGAAGACCACGATGCGTGATGAGGAGAGCGGTTCCACTATCACGATTTATCCTGATGACCACTTCAGTGTGGAGGTGATGGTGGAATATAATTCTCCGATACTGCCCAATCAGTTTGCCATGCTTGACGACATGCGGGATTTCCGCGACAAGGTGGCCAGTGCACGCACATTTGTCTTCGTAAGGGAGATCGAGCCGCTTCTTGCAGGAGGGCTCATCAAAGGCGGCAGCCTTGACAATGCCATAGTGATTTATGATCGCGAGACATCGCAGGAAAACATAGATCATCTGTGCGACATCGTGGGAATTCCTCTCCGCACTCTTTCCAAGCTCGGGTATATCAATGAGTCCCCTCTGAAGTGGGATAATGAGCCGGCACGCCACAAGTTGATGGACGTGATAGGCGATCTGGCTCTGGTGGGCCGTCCCATCATGGGCCGCGTGGTGGCTGTGCGTCCGGGTCACGGCATCAACAGCAAGTTTACCCGCATGCTCCGCAAGGAGGTGAAGCATACGGAAATTCAGGCGCCGCTCTATGACCCTAACAAGCCGGCTCTCATAGATGTCAACGGAGTGCGCAATCTTCTTCCTCACCGCTACCCCTTCTTGCTGGTCGACAAGGTCATCGAGATGGATAAGAAGCATGCGGTGGCTGTGAAGAACGTGACTGTCAACGAACCGTTCTTCCAGGGCCATTTCCCTCAGGAGCCGGTGATGCCGGGTGTGCTCATAGTAGAGGCCATGGCTCAGACGGCCGGTGTGCTGGTGCTTAATAATGTGGAAGATCCCGAGCGTTATTCCACATACTTCATGAAGATAGACAATGTGAAGTTCCGCCAGAAGGTGGTTCCGGGCAATACCCTGCTGCTGCATGTGGCTCTCACTACAGAGATACGCCGCGGTTGCGCCACGGTGAAGGGATATGCCTTTGTCGGAGAGAAAATAGTGTGCGAAGCTGAATTCATGGCTCAAATCATCAAGAACAAATGACACAGGGTTCGCTGAATGTAATCTCTCCGGGCGCACAGATAGGCTCCAATCTCCAGATAGGCAATTTCAATACCATAGGAGATGATGTAGTGATAGGAGACAATTGTGTCATACACAATAATGTGACTATTTTCCCGGGCAGCCGTATCGGGTCGGGAGTGACTATTTTCCCGGGTGCAGTGGTGGGCGCTGTCCCGCAAGACCTTAAATTCAAGGGAGAGGTGACTACAGCCCACATAGGCAACGGCACCGTGCTGCGAGAATGCACCACAGTCAATCGCGGCACGGCCTCCAAGGGAAAGACCGTAGTGGGAGAGAACTGTCTGATAATGGCTTATACCCACGTAGCTCATGACTGCACCATAGGCAACCGTGTGATTATCTCAAATTGCACTCAGCTTGCCGGCGAAGTCGTGGTGGATGATTTCGCAGTGATAGGCGGAGGCAGCCTTGTGCATCAGTTCTGTCATCTCGGCAAAGGAATAATGCTGCAGGGTGGAGCGCTTGTCAACAAGGATATACCTCCATATGTCAAGGCTGCGCGTGAGCCTATCTCCTTTGTGGGCCTCAACACGGTGGGAATGTCACGCCGCGGAATGTCGCGTGAAGAGATTGACATCATACATGAGGTGTACAAGTATCTCTATATGAGCGATCTTAATGTGTCTAACGCCCTAAAACTCATAGAGGAGCGCATTGCACCGTGTGTGTTGCGGGATGAAATCGTGGACTTTGTGGTGAATTCCGGCAGAGGCGTGATACGTTCTGCCTTCTGAAACAGTATAATCTTCTTATTTGTTGCCGCCGGCTTTTCTCACTCATTGAGTATGAGAAGCTGGCGGCGGATGCTTTCCTCATGCACCGTCTCCAGCAGAGAGTGCAGGAAGCGGGAGTCAAGACCTGCGGTCTCTCCTCGCGATATCAGAGTGGAGAGCAACCTGCTGTAGCGTGCCGGTTGAAGCGCCGGCATGTCGGCATCACGCTTTAGCCGGCCTATGGAGTCGGTGAGGTTCATGCGGCGTGCGAGGATCGAGAGCAGTTGATTGTCAAGCTCATCAATTTGAAGGCGCAGTCCGTCGATGGCATCATCGGGGCGAGTTCCTGTGCGCACGCGCAATCGGCGCAACATGTCGGCGAGCTCGGCAGGAGTTATCTGCTGTCCCCCGTCGCTCATGGCTTGTTCAGGATCAGGATGACATTCTATCATGAGGCCGTCGAATCCGAGATCCAGCGCAGCCTGCGACAATGGCGCGATGAGAGAGCGTGTACCGCCGGTGTGGCTTGGGTCATGAAGAAGAGGCAGCTTGGGGAAACGTCTGTGAAGTTGCAGCGGTATCTGCCATAAAGGGGCATTGCGGTAAGGAGAGGCGTCGCACACGCTGAAGCCCCGATGGATAGCCCCGAGCCTGCGCACCCCGGCTAAGTACAGTCGTTGCAATGCGCCTATCCATAGCTCAATGTCGGGATTGAGAGGATTTTTTACGAGTATGGCCTTATCCGGGCAATGGTATGCTATGGCTTCGGCGAGCTGCTGCATTGCAAAGGGGTTGGCCGCTGTGCGTGCGCCTATCCAGAGGAAGTCCACATCAGCCTCGGCAGCTTGTTTTGCATGTTCGGGAGTAGCAACTTCAGTACCTATTGGGAGGCCTGTAGAGGCAGAGGCCTCTCGTAGCCAAGGAAGAGCCGCGGCGCCGTACCCCTCGAAGCTTCCCGGGCGTGTGCGCGGTTTCCATGCTCCTGCCCGCAGGGCAGATGCGCAGCCGAGAGCAGCCAGCAGCCGAGAGCATTCCAGGAGAGAATCCGGAGATTCGGCAGAGCATGGGCCTGCGATCACTAGCCTGCCTGGCAGCAGTTTCGACTCTGTAAGATTCAAGGGTAATAGTTCATCCATATCAAAATAGAAACAGGAGGGGGATACCGCATCCCTCTCTCAAGTCACAAAGGTAGTGAAAATTAGGGTAATTATGAGTTTTGCGGATTTAAAAAAACAGAGTGACAGGTTTTTTGATGTGAAAATTTTTGCAGATGAAAAAAATGTTGTAAATTTGTGTTTTAAAACAGCTTTAGAGGAAGTCATCTCCTCTTCGGCTGCAAGCAGCAACTATCCCGGAAAAATCAAAGATATTTTTTTATGCTTAAAAAGAGCACTCTGGAGCATGTTATAAGCAATGATCTCAGTGAGCTGTGGAGCGTGCTTAATCATGAGGAGAAACGCCTGATTACGGATAATTTTATCATACACACCTTCAAGAAGAATCAGATCATCTATGCCGAGAAGGAAGAGCCTGAGTTCTTGTGGTGTCTGCTCAAGGGCAAGGTAAAGATGTATAAGAACGGCATAGGAGACCGTGTGCAGATTCTGCGACTTTACAGGCCTGTGCAGTATTTAGGCTATCGGGCGTATTTTGCCAATGAGCTTTATGTGTCGAGTGCGGCGGCGTTTGAGCCTTCGGTGCTCGGGGCTATTCCGATGCAGATTGTGGAAAGGCTCATACGCGGCAATATGGATGTGGCCATGTATTTTATCCACGAGCTTTCGAAGAATCTGGGTGGGTCGGACACGAAGATTGTCAATCTTACGCAGAAGCACATAAGAGGCCGCCTTGCAGAGGCGCTGTTGCTGCTTGCCGATAATTATGGCCTTGAGGATGATGGCGCGACGTTGCGGATATATATGAGCCGTGAGGATCTGGCCAATCTTTCCAATATGACCACTTCCAATGCGATACGCACTCTCGCTTGCTTTGTCAATGAGAAGCTCATAATAGTGGATGGGCGGCGCATCAAGATTGTCAATGAGCCGATGTTGCGTAAGATTTCGAAGTTCGGATAATAGCGAGCATCAGTTTTTTAAAATCAAGTCCCCGTTATCTTTAAGATTGATAGCGGGGACTTGATGCATATGTCATTCTACGCCTGCTATGCGTAGAATTTCGGCCGGAGTAGAGACAATGTGGTCGGCACAGGCCATGCGCAGATGGCTTACGGGGCTGAATCCCCATGTGACACCGCAATTCTCTATGCATGCTCTGCGGGCTGTCTCTATATCCACGGCGGAGTCTCCCACATAGAGCACGTCATTCTTAGGGGTGGGGCAGTCAGCGAGAATAGAAAAGACAATCGAGGGATCGGGCTTGACCTGGCGTCCTTCAATCTGTCCGCAGGCGGCCACGACAGGGATGCCGGGGAAGAAGTGGGCCGTGATTTTCTTCACTGCTTCATCATATTTATTGGAGGCGACCGCCACTTTCACTCCTGCTTCAGCAAGTTTGTCGAGCATCTCGGTTATGCCTGGATATGGAGCGGAAGTATCAGTATTATGTTCATTATAATGCTCCTTGAATGCCGTGATGATTTGATCTATGGTGTCAGGCGATGCATCGGGTTGCGCTCTCTCAATCAGCTTGCGCACTCCATTGCCCACCATAAACGGGTATGCACTCAGCGGATGGGGGTTGAACCCTAATTTTTCCAGCGCGTAGTTGCAGGAATTTCCGAGATCGGTTATTGTATTGAGCAGAGTGCCGTCGAGGTCGAATATTACTAATTTTTTCATGTGTGAACTAATTTCAGAAAGGATATCCTATTGAAAAATGGAAGCTTGAATCACGCCCCCATCTTGGGTGGATGATAGGCCACGGTTCCTGACCTTCAGCCGGATTATGTGCTTTCATGCCCATGTCAAAGCGGAGCAGGAAGTAGTCGAAATCAAGTCGTATGCCAAGGCCGTAGGCGGCTGCCAGCTGCTTGTAGAAAGAATTGAAATGAAACATTCCGCCCGGTTGAGATTCATAGTTGTGTATTGTCCAGATGTTGCCGGCATCAATGAAGATTCCAAGCTCCACCACCCAGAATAACTTGGCCCTGTATTCCACGCTGAGATCCAGGCGTATGTCCCCGCACTGATTGATGAAGGATCGCATCTCATTGGCCGCGGCATATGAGCCGGGGCCGAGTGTGCGCACATCCCAGCCTCTCACTCCGTTGGCTCCCCCTCCGTAAAAGCGTTTTTCGAAGGGCAGCATGCGTGAATTGCCATAAGGATAGGCTATGCCGATGCCTGCATGCATGGCCAGAGAACTGCGGCGGTCGAAGATATGGGTAAACGTGAAGTCGCTCTCTCCTTTCACATATTGGGAGTATTTGATGCCAAACACCTGATACGGGTCGGCTTGGGGATTGTCATGGTGATTTATCACCGAGTTGATGGCATAGAGGAGGTTGCCGGCGGTCTCTATATTGAATCGTAGAGTCCATACGTTGTTTTGGACGCGCTGCCTGTAGGGAGAGTCAGGACGTTTTGAGGTGGCATAGAACCGATAGGCGAGGCTCATTATGAAGTGGTCTTCATAGGAATATCGCAGCAGGGGATTGTCCGGCGCTATCTGGTCGATGAAGTCGGTTGTGCTTTCAGGCAGATAGACATAGTTTATGTCGATAGGCGTGAGAGTGTGGCGTATTCTGCCGTTGTGTCTGCTCCATATGTAGCTCCAGGCAGCAGAGCCCATGACTCTTGTGTATTCCGGCCTTTCCTGATATGTGAGATTCATGTGGAGCTTCGTTGACGCCATGATGTTGCGCTTAATGGCCGATGAGAGGAAAGGAGCCTTGAATCGGGGGAAATTGAGGCCAAGGTCAAGAGAATACTCCATGTACCTGTTGTGGAGGAGTCCGTCGAGATTGCCAGAAAGGCTCTCATAGGCGCCTCGCAGCTTTGAAGAGAATGTCTCGGAGCCGGCGCCGATATTGCGGTGGGAATATCCTACAGCGGCGGCGATGCCGAGATCACCTTCGGAATTTGTGCCTTCCAGCTCAAGCGTGATGCTCTGTGGCTTGCCGGGAGTGAGAAGAACATAGGCGTCAAGTATTCCCAGCTCATCGCCGGATGATACAGGCACCATGCGGATGCCTGCGAAGTTGAGTATCTCCAGGCGTCCGAGAGCCTGATAGGTGCGGGTGATGTCTCGTGCGCGGTATAATTCCCCCGGCTTTATTTTTATGTTCTCGGCCACGACCGATGGACGCAGGTATGGTTTTCCATTTACTAAGATGTGCAGATGGTCGATAGAGATTGTGTCGGTGGCTGCATAATAGGCCGGCGAGGGCATGCGCACCGGATCGTAGTTCATCACTACATATACGTCTCTCACCATGTATACCTCGTTTTGCTTTACCAGGGCACCGGTAGCTCTCTCGGGAGGATTGCTTATTATCACGGATAGATCTGTAGCCTGTGTGCCTTGTGTGGTGTCGGCGCTGAATGTGATGAGATCTTTGGTGAACGCATAGTATCCGCGGTTACGCAGGTCGGAGGTAATGCGCTCACGCTCAGTCTCAAGCATGTCAAGGTCAAGATAGTCGCCTGAGTGCAGAAGAGTGCGGCCGAGACGACGCTCCACTATTCCACGTATGGAGTCATCCTCTATGTGGTAGTCTATGTTAGTTATGATATGAGGAGTGCCAGCCGAGAGACGATATGTGACATCCATTTTTTTGCTGCCGGGTCGACTTGTAGTGTCGGCAGAGACGGAGGCCTTGAGGAAACCCTTGTTGCTCATGGCCTTACGTAGCTGCGATACAGATAAGTCAGTGAGCCGGGAGTCATAAATCACCGGAGGCTCGCCCAAGGATCTGATCCATCTGTTCCACCACTTGGAGGTGTCGGCGCCACTCATGTTGAATATTCCGAGCTGTAGCTTGGTCGCCCATAAGAATTTATGATTGGGTTGCTGCCTCACATATAGCATCATCTCTTCTTCATTGAGCGTGCCGGTGGAGTCGTTGATGGAGATGCGCACATTATTGAGCAGGTATTTTCCGTCGGGCACATGGCGCACACTTGAGCATGCCGCACTCACAAGGATGAGCAGGGCCAGCAGAGGGAAGTATGAAGCTCGATTTTTAGGCATAAGCGAGTGCAAAATTACAAAAATAATCGCTAATTTTGTCGGATGGAAGAGATAAAAGAACTCACAGAGCATTACCGGCTTACTCCGGGTGCAAGCAATGCGGAGCAGAGGTTGCCATTGCCGCTGCTGGTGACCCAGATGATAGATATCGCCACCAGACATGCCAATATGCTTGGTTTCGGTTCGGATATTATGGATCCTCAGGGACTTGGATGGGTGTTAAGCCGCCTTACGGTGCAGATGAAGCGATGGCCATGCACTGATTCTGACTACAGCATAACTACGTGGATAGAGAGTTGGAACCGGCGTTTCTCTTCGCGATGTTTCTGCGTTGCCGACGGAGAAGGCAATATACTGGGATATATGCGCACTGTGTGGATGGTGATCGACGTAAGAACGCATAAGGGCGTGACTACTGACCGATTGAACTTCAGGGAGTCGCTCATAAGCGAGAGAGGATGTCCTATCCCTTTGCAAGACAGGCATATCACGCTTGAGACTCTTGAGCATGGCACGGAGCAGGGGGTGTTGTCCCGCAGTAAATATACATTCCGCTATACGGATATTGATTTCTACCGACATGTCAACACGGTGCGCTATATAGAGTTGTTGCTTAATCAATATACGCTCTCGGATTTCGACGCATGCCGCATACATCGCTTTGAGATAGCTTTCATGCGTGAGGCGCTGTATGGGCAGGAAGCCGTGATACACAAGCTCAGGCATGTGGAGGAGATGCCTGCTGATGACTTTGTGATTACGGTGGAAGAGGTGCCCGTTTTGCGTGCGCGTATACGTCTGCAACTCAGAGGTGAATGACCTTGGTCGTGCCTTCAAAGGCATCGATAAGCAATAGCCTTGAAGCGAGAGGTGTGCCGGCGCCGGTGAGTATCTTAATAGCTTCGGCAGCCTGAGAAGAGGCCACTATGCCGGGCAATGGGCCAAGCAGGCCGGGGGGAAGTGTGGCATCTGCCGCAGGCTCCGGGAAGAGATCGGTGTAACCCGGCGATCCCGGAAGGCAAGACATGACTTGTCCGCGCCATTCGTGCACACCTCCGAAGATGTAGGGCTTGCCGAGAGAAGTCGCTATGCGTGCTATCAGATACTTGGTGGCGGGATTGTCAGTACCATCTATGATAAGATTCTGGGAAGCGAATATTGCCGGAGCATTTTCTTCGGTGAGCCGCAAGTCGAGGGGCACGATTTCGATGCCTGGGTTGATTTCGCGCAGTCGGGTAGCGGCGGCAATTACTTTTTTCTCTCCTACGGAGGCTGTGGAGAATGACAGCTGGCGCTGAAGATTGGAAATGTCTATGCGGTCGAAATCTATAAGCGTGATGTGTCCTACGCCGCTTGCAGCCAAATACATGGATGATATCGAGCCGAGAGCACCGCATCCCACTACCAGTACATGGGCCTCAAGCAAAGCCTGTTGTCCTGCTTCTCCTATACCCGGAAGGGTGAGGTTGCGCCTGTATCGGCGCTGTTCTTCATCTGTCAGCATACATGTTTTTGTAATAATCCTCATATTCTCCTGTTGTCACACGCTCCATCCACTCCCTATTGTCAAGATACCAACGCACTGTGCGCTCCAGGCCCTCTTCAAATTGCAATGAGGGTGTCCAGCCGAGTTCTCTCTGAAGCTTGGAGGCATCTATTGCGTAGCGGAGGTCATGGCCTTTGCGGTCGGATACATATGTGATCAATGGAATGGATGCGCCTTCAGGGCGTCCCAGCAGTCTATCGGTGACTTTTATCAGGGCATGCACGAGATCAATATTCTTTTTCTCGTTGAATCCACCTATGTTATAGGTCTCGCCTACAGTCCCTTTATGGAAAATTAAATCTATTGCGGCCGCATGATCTTCCACGTAGAGCCAGTCGCGCACGTTTAGCCCTTCGCCATATACGGGAAGAGAGCGGTTGTGGCATATATTGTTTATGAACAGGGGAATCAGCTTCTCGGGAAATTGATAAGGGCCGTAGTTGTTGGAGCAGTTGGTTATGATGCAAGGCATGCCGTAGGTGTCATGGAATGCACGTACAAAATGGTCGCTCGATGCTTTGGAGGCTGAGTAAGGTGAATGTGGGGCATACGGGGTAGACTCGGTGAACAGCGAGCCATCAAAGTCCAAAGCTCCGTATACTTCATCCGTAGATATGTGATAAAACAGTTTTCCATCATAACCTTCGGGCGATTGCTCCCACACATTGCGCGCACTTTGCAGCAGCGACAATGTGCCCAAGACATTGGTGCGTGCAAAGGTGAAGGGGTCTTCAATGGAGCGGTCGACATGGCTCTCGGCAGCAAGGTGTATTATGCCGGTCACATTATAGTCCGTCATCAGCCGCATGATGGCTTGATGGTCGCATATGTCAATGCGCCTGAACAAATATCCGGGTTCATTTTCTATATCCTTGAGATTCTCCAGATTCCCGGCATAAGTGAGTTTATCTACATTTATTATGAGATAGTCAGGATGATGCTTTATCAGGTGTCTTACCACATGAGAGCCGATGAAGCCGGCACCTCCGGTGACTATTATGCTGCGTTTGAAATTATTCATACAGTGATCCTTTGAACGTTACGGAATCTATCACTTCGCCGAGACAAGGCCTTGCCTCATCCTTGTCTGAGAGGATAGCGTCTTCTTTGCTTATGTGCCAGTCTATGCCGAGAGCCGGGTCAAATGGATTGATGCCACCTTCACTCTGCGGACTATACAAGGCATCGCACTTATAGGCAAAAGTGGCCTCGGGACTCAGGACTACGAAACCGTGAGCGAATCCTCGCGGGATGAATAGCTGAAGATGATTCTCTTCCGAGAGCTCTACACTTACATGCTTCCCGAAAGTGGGCGAGCCGTAGCGCAGGTCTACAGCCACATCCAGCACCCGGCCGTTTATGCATCTCACAAGTTTGCTCTGTGCATGAGGCATACGCTGGAAATGCAGCCCTCTTAGCACACCGAATGTGGATCTGCTTTCATTATCCTGCACAAATCTCACTGGGCGCACATGTCTGTCGAAGTCGTTTTGCACGAAAGTTTCCATGAAATATCCGCGTGCATCCTCATGCACCTGTGGTTTAAGTATGACCACACCGTCTATGTCTGTATTTATGTATTCCATAGCAGATACACTCTTCTTATTCAGGAGAGGGAAGGGCTTCATCCACCTCTTTTACAACTTTGAGTAAATACTGTCCGTATTGATTTTTTTTCATAGGCTCGGCAAGCCTGAGTATTTTTTCTCGGGAGATCCAACCTCGGCTATAGGCTATCCCTTCAAGGCAAGCTATCTTCAGGCCCTGGCGTTTTTCTATCACCTCTACAAAAATCGAAGCTTCGGCCAATGAGTCGTGGGTGCCGGTGTCAAGCCATGCGAAGCCACGTGTGAGGGGTAATACCTGAAGCTTGCCACGCCGCATGAATTCCTGATTTACGGAGGTGATCTCCAGCTCTCCGCGGTAAGATGGCTTGATGGATGCAGCTATGTCCACCACTTCGTTGGGGTAGAAGTAAAGGCCCACGACAGCATAGTCAGATTTGGGATGCACCGGTTTTTCTTCAATTGACATGCAGCGGCCTTGTGCGTCAAATTCCGCAACGCCATATCGGGATGGATCGTTCACTCTATAGCCAAAGACAGTGGCGATGCCGTTCTGTTCTATAGATGTCACGGCCTCAGATAGGATATCGCTGAATCCGGCTCCATGGAACAGGTTGTCGCCAAGCACAAGGCATACGGAGTCGGAGCCGATGAAGTCGCGTCCGAGGAGGAATGCCTGTGCAAGGCCATCGGGAGATGGCTGCACAGTATAGGAGAATTTCACTCCGAAATCCGATCCATCTCCAAGCAGACGCTGGAAAGATGACATATCTTCAGGAGTGGAAATGATGAGTATCTCACGAATGCCGGCACGCATGAGCACCGATATCGGGTAATATACCATCGGCTTGTCGTAGACGGGCAGCAGCTGCTTGCTCACTCCCTTTGTTATAGGGTATAGCCTTGTTCCGGAGCCACCGGCTAATACTATTCCTTTCATAATATTGTAGGGCGCTTTGTATGTATGTGTCTTTTCATAGGTAGATTCCTATCCGTCATCGCGTGTCTGCAATCATTTGCCGAGACCATAATAAGAGAAGCCCGCTGCACCCAGTTCTGTCCGGTCATAGATGTTTCGCCCGTCAAATACAGGCGGAGGCGCCATGTCCGGCCCTGCCGGATGCATGCCTGCAAGCACAGCGCTCCATGAAGGCATGCGGAACTCTTTCCATTCGGTGACCAGCATTATAGCGTCTGCGCCCTTCGCCGCATCATAGATATTGTCGGCGTAATGCACCTTGTCTCCTACAAGGCGCCGACATTCATTCATGGCTACAGGGTCATATACACGCACATTTGCTCCGGCTGAGAGCAGATTTTCTATCAGGACAAGTGCGGGAGCCTGTCTCATGTCATCAGTCTCAGGCTTGAAGGCGAGTCCCCACAGAGCTACGGTGATACCCTGGGCCGAACCCCCGAAGTGCGCCATAAGTTTGTGAAACAGCAGATGCTTCTGTGCCTCATTTACTTCCTCCACAGCGCGTAGCACTCTCATGTCATAGCCATGCTGCCGGGCAGTGCTTATGATGGCTTTCACATCTTTGGGGAAGCAGGAACCTCCATAGCCGCATCCGGGATAAAGGAATTTGGTGCCGATACGTGCATCGCTGCCTATACCCTTTCTCACCATCTCGACGTTGGCCCCTACAAGATCACATAGATTTGCAATGTCGTTCATGAAAGAGATGCGGGTGGCAAGCATGGCATTGGCAGCATATTTTATCATTTCGGCCGATGGTATATCCGTTACAAGGAGTCGGTCGCTGGCTATGAGGAACGGACGATAAATACGCTTCATTATGCGGGATGCACGATCGCTCTCCACACCCACCACCACGCGGTCGGGACTCATAAAGTCTTTTATGGCCGCCCCTTCCTTGAGGAATTCCGGATTGGCTGCCATGTCAAAGTCTACATGCTGGAGACCTCTTGCATCAAGACTTTTTCGCACTTCGGCTTTTACAAGTTCGGCCGTGCCGACAGGAACCGTACTCTTGGTGACCACGAGTGTGTAGCCTGTTATAGTCTCTCCGATCTCTCTCGCTACAGCCAGGACATGGCTTAGATCTGCGCTTCCGTCTTCATCCGGAGGCGTGTTGACGGCGATGAATATTGCTTCGGCTTTGGCTACGCCTTCTTGTAGAGAAGTTGAGAAGGATAAGCGTCCGGCTTCGTAATTCTTTTGTACGAGAGGGGCGAGCCCCGGCTCATAAATAGGGATGACGCCTTCTTTCAGAGAGTCAATCTTAGCTGTGTTATTGTCTACGCAGGTCACATTCATGCCCATGTCGGCAAAGCATGTGCCGGTCACTAATCCTACGTAGCCCGTGCCTATGATAGCTATATTCATGTGGAGTGCTGCAGAATTGAGGAGGGCATGGAGTCAGACATCAATCATTGTCATCCTTGTCGTTAATGTAATATCCGTTATGGCCTTTGTAGCCATATCGGTTGTTATAATAGCTCTTTGACGGGTCTATGCCGTTGAGCACGATGGCCATGTGAGGCAACTTCTTCTCTTTGTAGGTCTCTTCAAGCTCAGGCAGCATTGACTTGGCAAACAGGCCTGCGCGCATTACGAAGATAGTGAGGTTGGCCACACGCGCAAGGATAGCTGTGTCTGCCACGAGGTCGTATGGCGGGCAGTCGAGCACGATGTAGTCGTATTCCTTGCGAAGCTCATCCATCATCTTGTCGAAGTTCTTATTGAGAAGCAGCTCCACGGGATTGGGCGGTATAGCTCCTACCGGCAGCACATCTACTCCGAATTTGGAATCATTGTTCACGATGAGAGATGATACGGAGGCTGCCTTGCCGGTGAGATATGTCGATACACCCTGAGTGGCGTTGCCAGCATATTTTGAAAGAGATGCACGACGGAGGTCGACGTCTACTACCAAGACTTTCTTCCCTTTGAGAGCGAGAGACTTGGCGAGGTTCATTGAGATGAAAGTCTTACCGGATCCCGGGTTGAAGGATGTGAGCATAATCACCTGAGAGCCGGTGTCATTGCCCACCATGAAGTCAAGATTCGTGCGCATCATGCGGAAAGCTTCATTGATATAGCTGCGTGAACGCTCTTTCACCACAATCTCAAGCTCTGTGTCATCGGCTTTTCGGGATGCGGGATGCATGATGCGGCGCAATGATATGCGATGCTTGCGGCGATTGGGACTCAATGGCATTTCACCGAGGAAGGGTACTGACAGTGAAGCCAGGTCGCTCTTGCGAGTGACTTTGGTGTTGAACTGCATGAGCATGAATATGATGGCAAGAGGGATGGCAAGGCCCAAGCCTATGCCAATGGCTATGGATTTGGTGAGCTCCATATGATTGGCCTTGCCGGCAGATGCCGCGCGCAGCACTCGGGTATTATTGAAGGAAATCATGCGAGAGAGCTCATTCTCTTCGCGCTTCTGCAGCAGGTATAGATAGAGATTTTCTTTTACTTTCTGCTGTCGCTCGATAGAGAGAATCTGCTTCTCTTGCTCAGGAACAGAGCTTACCTTGCCCGCAAATGTGTTTCCACGGCCTGCCGCGCGGCTGGCCTGGATCTGATAAGTGGAGATTATGTTGCCGAGGCTTTGGAGTATGAGCTGGCGGTTGGCTGCGAGATCAGTGTTCATCTGGGCGATGATAGGATTGGCTGCAGAAGAATTCTGAAGGAGGTTATCGCGCTTTACCAGCATCTTGTTGTATTCCTGAATCTGAGCTTCGATAGAACCTGCCGCGCCGGTGTTGGCCGGGATCATGGCATCGGGGTTGCCCATTATGTGGTCACGCAGGAATTGCGCTATGCTGAGCTGAGTGGATGCTTCGTAAGCCTGCGCATCGTAGCTCATGGATTGTGAGTAGAAGGCCTGTGCTGCTCCAGTGATGTCTCCGGTAGGGTTGGAGCGTTTCACTTGAGAAATGTCGGTGTCTATGCCATTGAGTTCTTTTTCAATGATTGCGAGACGCTCCTTTATAAAGTTGGAAGTATTGACGGCCGAGCGGCTTTTCTCCTCCACCCATGAATCGGTGTAGGCATCAATCAGCGCGTTTACCACATCATTGGCGCGAGTGGCGTTTACATCTGAATAGGAGAGAATCATGATTGAGCTGATGTTATCTTTGCTGGCTGTCTGTATGGATGCAGACATTGATTCCGCCATGCTTTCGACAGTAAATCGATTGATGTAAAGTACTTCCGGAAATTGTGTGAAATTAGTGGTGGGAGAGATGGATATTTTGCCGATGGGGCTTTCCACTACGGTATTGAGCGGAATGCGCAGGGGGGCAGACTGCATGGCCTGTCCGTTAAGCACAAAGTTTGAGGCAATGATGTGTCCTTCTCCGCTCTTGCGTATGCTGAAAGAAGCCGATGACTCGCCAGGCAGGTCAAGGAAATTGGCAATTACAGGAGATTTTCCATATAGATCATGCTTGTATCCGAATCCATCGGTAGTGTAAGTAGTGTTGAGGTTAAGACGCTTCACTACGTTTGCCATAAGAGTGGGAGAGTGGAATATCTCCATCTCGTTGAACATGTTGATGTCGCCGGGCGTGGCCGTAGTGCCGAGATCTCTCAGAGCGGCAAGGGTAGCCGATCCCTGTGATGAGCCACTGTTGGGGAAGAGAAACATCAGTTCGGCATTGGAGGTGTAGACAGGCGCTTCTCTCTTATAACGATAATACATATAGCCGCAACATACCAGTATAGAGAGGATTATCCAGTATTTTGCATCCCATGCACGGCCTAAAAATTCTTTAATGTCAAAGGCCTGTGCGGAATTCTCCTTTTTGCTCTCGGATACAGTATCTTTGTTTTCTTCAGTACTCATCAGTTTATATTTTCGTTGAGAAAGTGCTTAAGCAAATGTGTGTTCTTATGTAGTATATCGTTTATTTTGTGAGAGCGATGACTACAGTGACCATGGATGCGACAAATGACATCAGGCCCATCCATGTGCTGATCTGCCTCCATTGGCTTGCATTGGAATCGCTCTCTGCAGCTTTCTTCTCATTGGGAGTGACATAAATCACGTCATTTTGCTGAAGATAATAGGCGGGAGAGTCGAATAGCTCTCGGCTCTTGAGGTCTACCTCATATACTTGGCGCTTGCCATTCTTGTCGCGCACTACGGTCACTACGCGCTTGGCGGTGATATTCAGGTCGCCTGCGTCCGCAAGAGCCTGAAGCAAAGTGTATTTGTCATCTTTAAAGTCGTAGTTGCCAGGCATGTGCACATCTCCGATTATGGAGATTCTTGAATTAAGGAAGCTTACCGATACAGAGAAATCCTTGAGCAGCCCTTCCTTGAGGATGCGGTTCTTGATTAGGGTTTCAAGTTGAGCGCGGGTGAGGCCTGCCACATGAATCTCTCCCAAAAGAGGAAATACGATATTGCCAAGAGCGTCCACGCGATAGCCGTAATCTACATTCTGCTGACTGCGATTGCTGCCGTTGCTGCTGTGGATGTCGGCATTGATGGTTCCGGGCTGGAGGTTGAATAATGTTCCGAGCTCGGGATCTTTGGTAGTAACAATTATGGACAACAGATCATCCGGTTCAATCAAAAGTCCGAGACTTGTGTTGGAGTTTTCCAAAGTTCCGGGCTGGATGTCCTGCATATATTGCACCTCCTTATTGAGGGCACAACTGCACATGGATATAAAAAGGATGATGGCGGTGCAAAGCAGTCCATAGATGTTACGCGTCATAATATATCGGGGTTTACAAAAGAATAAGAGTACTTAAAAGCTTGATATATAGTAATATAATAGAATTGCAGGATGTATCCTGCCTATCACGGGAAGCATCAGGCCGGAAATTCCTACGTTTTTGCGTGCAAAATTAGCAAAAAAAATGGAGATTTTTTGTAACTTCGCAGAAAAATTTTAAAATCTACGCTATGACAAAAATTGCATTTGCATCTGACCATGCAGGTTACGCTCTGAAGAATCATCTTATGCTCCGTGCTCGTGAACTCGGTTATGAAGTGCATGATTTCGGCACTTTCAGCGAGGAATCCTGTGACTATCCTGATTTCGCTCATCCTGCGGCTGACGCTGTGGAAAGCGGAGAATGTGAATTTGGAATAGCAATGTGCGGTACCGGCAACGGAATACAAATGACTCTTAACAAGCATCAGGGTATACGTGCGGCGCTTTGCTGGCAGCCCGAGCTTGCCTCCCTTGCCAAGGAGCATAATAATGCCAATTTCCTGGTACTGCCTGCCCGGTTTATAACTCGGGATATGGCCGAGAAGGTAATGGATGCTTATCTTAATGCGCAGTTTGAAGGCGGGCGTCATCAGCGCCGCATCGACAAAATAGCCGTGAAATGACGCGGAATCTGATCATATCTCTCGATAATGTGCATCTGCACGGATATCATGGAGTGGATGAACAGGAACGAATTGTAGGCGCGGAATATGAGCTGAATGTCAGTGTCGCTCTCCCGCTTACAGAAGGCTGTATCACCGATGAGATAGGTGACACATTGAGCTATGCCGATATATATGATGTGGTGAGAGATGAATTCTCTCGCTCATCACGCCTCATAGAGCATGTGGCTACACGTGTGGGCAATGCGCTTCTTGAAGCCTTTGGGCAGATTGAAAGCGTTGAAATAAAAGTAGTTAAGCTGTCTCCTCCTATTCCGGGATTTTCCGGCAGTGCATCGGTAAGACTTTTTTTTCAAAAAAAACAATCAGAATATTTGGCGGAATAAAAAATTAGCAGTAATTTTGCACCGTCAAAACGGAATCAAGACATTCTATAATTGAAGATCTGATTCCAATAATTGTTTTAGTTTTGATTTTTGAGTTGATAAGAGTAATGGTTCGCTAGCTCAACTGAATAGAGCATCTGACTACGGATCAGAAGGTTACAGGTTTGAATCCTGTGCGAATCACGAAAAGCCCTGTTTCAGGGCTTTTTTCGTATATATACGTATAGAGTGTTAACATTAATATTTCAGCCAAACACATTGAAAATAATGTCAATACGAATTTCATTATACTAATTTAAGTACATGACAAAAATTTGAAAACATCGAATTTTGGGGTATAAGTCGGACG
>CAJTTA010000014.1 GCA_910579305.1 uncultured Muribaculaceae bacterium | reverse complement strand
CTTATGGGGTCAAACCAACCTGGCCGCAGGGGTCATCCGCGCCTGGGTTTTCCAACTTAGGTTGATTTTAACATTGAGGACATTTTCAAGACACTATATAATTCCATACTTTCAAAAGAATTAAATCGGAATATCGGAAATAGTGTCGGACACCCGTTTTAACACCCACAATCCAATGGGTTAAAATGTCGCCTGTTTTCCGACTTTCTTCCGAGTTATGTCTTTGTAAGTATATGGCATTAAGATTATTAGATGCGTTTTAGGCACTATTTAGGCACTAAAAAGATTTTTGAAATCTTAGTGCCTGGTTAGTGCCTAAACTCTGTCCGGGGATGTCCTTTTTGCGTCTTTTTTCGGTCCTGAATCGAAAGGATTAGATAAAAGAAAACCCCGGAACTACTTGATAGTCCGAGGTTTGTCTCGTTAAGTCCGAATTAGTTCGGTAGTACATAGTGGAGGTGGAGGGGATTGAACCCTCGTCCAAACGCGGAACCAAAGAGGTTTCTACATGCTTAGCCATCAACTTAATTTTCATCCATAAGCAGGCTTGCGGCTACCAACTTATGACCTATCCTCTGTGATTCAGCCTCTCATCGAGGATGTGAGAGACCTATTTCCGATTTCATTAGCACCACCTTATCCAAACGTCTCGGAACGGGGCAATGGGGTGATGTCTCGTCTGCCCTCTCTTTGGGGCAGATTAAGCAAACTTACTATACTTCGGTTTAAGCAGCGAGAGCGTAGTTGTTATTTTCGCCAGTTATAGTTCGACACTGAGATATTTAAGAGCGTCCGTGCCAACGCTCTGCATGCTTGCTCTTCGCTTCTTCACGCTGTCAAAGCCGATCACCCCCGGGTGATGGTTGCATCGCTACTGTGCGTCAGCAATCTTGAGCGGCAAACGAGGCTCGAACTCGCGACCCTCAGCTTGGGAAGCTGATGCTCTACCAACTGAGCTATTGCCGCCTTTTCATCCTCCCCCGGCCTCATCGCTGAAACGTTGGAAGATATAGCTAAAGAAAGCCTCGTAGGGGTACTACCCTGAGGCTTCTCTTTGTTGTCTTAGAAGGACTCGAACCCTCACTAGCGGAACCAGAATCCGATGTGCTACCATTACACCATAAGACATTGTGTCGATGTGCTCACGAGTTGTTATCTCTCGTTTGCGAGTGCAAAGTTAGGCACTTTTTTTTATCCCACCAAATTTTTTATCACTTTTTTTGAAATATTTTTATAACCACCATAATCTCAGATATTTACCATTTATGGAAAACTTTTTTATCATTTAATGTGTTAAGATTTTAGTTAATTTAATAATTCAGGCGAGATTTTTGTACCGCCTTCTATGAGAAACATCAATATTTCTACGATATGAATTTCAATAATTTCACTATTAAGAGTCAGGAAGTGGTGCAGAAAGCTATTGAGCTTACACGCTCTGCCGGCCAGCAGCTGATTGAACCGGCACATCTGCTTAAAGCCATTTCTCTTGAAAGCGAGACTATTCTCAACTTTGTTTTCCAAAAGCTTGGGGTCACGCAGCAGGCTCTATTGCAGGCTGTAGACCGCGAAATTGCGTCTTTGCCAAAAGTATCGGGGACGGATGTCTCTCTTTCCCGCGAGAGCAATGAGGCGCTTCAGAAGAGTGTGGATTACAGCAAGAAGCAAGGTGATGAGTATGTAAGTGTCGAGGCTATGCTCATGGGCATTCTGCTCACTAAGTGCAAGGCGTCACAGATTCTAAAGGACTTTGGGGTCGCTGAAAAAGGTCTGCAAGCTGCTATTGATGAATTGAGACGTGGACAAAAGGTGACTGGCCAAAGCGCTGAAGAGAGCTATCAGAGTCTGTCGAAATATGCTATAAATCTCAATGATCGCGCCAGAAACGGAAAGCTTGATCCGGTGATCGGTCGAGATGAAGAAATCAGGCGCGTGTTGCAGATTCTTTCCCGACGCACAAAAAATAATCCGATGCTTGTGGGCGAGCCAGGCACAGGCAAGACAGCAATTGCCGAGGGACTGGCTCAGCGTATTGTGCGCGGAGATGTGCCTGAGAACCTCAGGAGCAAGCAGATTTATTCTCTTGACATGGGTGCTCTGGTGGCCGGAGCCAAGTACAAGGGGGAATTTGAAGAACGCCTTAAGGCTATTGTCAATGAAGTCACACAAAGCGACGGAGAGATTATCCTCTTTATTGATGAGATACACACTCTTGTAGGAGCAGGCAAAGGTGAGGGTGCGATGGATGCCGCCAATATTCTTAAGCCGGCGCTGGCACGTGGCGAATTACACTCCATCGGCGCAACTACGCTTGATGAATATCAGAAATATTTTGAAAAAGACAAGGCTCTTGAACGCCGCTTTCAGAAAGTAATGGTAGATGAGCCGGATGAGTTGGCAGCCATTTCGATATTGCGCGGTCTTAAGGAGCGATACGAAAATCACCATAAGGTACGCATCAAGGATGAGGCCATCATTGCAGCCGTGCAGCTATCTGTGAGATATATCACCGATCGTTTTCTTCCGGACAAAGCTATCGACCTTATTGATGAGGCCGCCTCTAAGTTACGTCTTGAAATGGATTCCATGCCTCAGGCTCTGGATGATGCCTCCCGACGCATTAAACAGCTGGAAATTGAGCGCGAAGCCCTTAAGCGAGAAAATGATGAATATCGGCTCAAGCAGATAGATGAGGATTTGGCCAATCTTCGCGACACGGCAAAGAGCCTGAAGGCCAAATGGAGTGCAGAGAAAACTGAAATCAACAAGATTCAGCAGAATAAGATTGATATTCAGGAGCTTCAGATAGAAGCTGACCGCGCAGAGCGGGAAGGCGATTATGCCAAGGTTGCGGAGATAAGGTATTCACGCATAAAGCAGAAAGAGACGGAAAATGCCGAGATACAGGAGCGTCTCAGGCTGCTTCAGGGCGAGGGTGCAATGATAAAGGAGGAAGTGGATGCCGAGGATATTGCGGAAATTGTGAGCAGGTGGACTGGCATACCTGTACAGAAAATGGCCCAGAGCGAGAAAGAGAAGCTTCTGCATTTGGAAGAAGAGCTGCACCGACGTGTGATAGGACAGGATGACGCCATACGCGCCGTGAGTGATGCTGTAAGGCGTAGCCGCGCAGGGCTTAATGATCCTCGCCGCCCCATAGGCAGCTTCATTTTCCTTGGCACAACGGGCGTAGGCAAGACGGAGCTTGCAAAAGCCTTGGCCGAATATCTGTTTGATGATGAGGACATGATGACCCGCATTGATATGAGTGAATACATGGAGAAGCATTCTGTGAGCCGTCTTGTAGGAGCGCCTCCGGGATACGTAGGATATGAAGAAGGTGGGCAGCTCACTGAGGCTGTAAGGCGTAAACCGTATAGCGTCGTACTCTTCGATGAAATCGAGAAAGCTAATCCCGATGTATTCAATATACTTCTGCAAGTGCTTGATGACGGTCGTCTTACTGACAATAAAGGACGTTTCATCAACTTCAAGAATACTATCATAATAATGACTTCCAACATGGGGTCGCCTCTGATCCGCGAGAATTTCTCAAAGATGACCGATGAGAACCGTGAAGAGACAATTGAGCGCACCAAGCAGGATGTCATGGATATGTTAAAGCAGTCTATCCGCCCGGAATTCCTCAATCGTATTGATGAAGTCGTGATGTTCACACCTCTTGACAAAAAAGAGATTCAGGAGATTGTGACTCTTCAGGTCAATGCTGTGAGAAAGATGCTTGCCTCCAATGGTGTAAGCCTTGAAGTGACAGAGGCTGCACTCGGGTTACTTGCCGAAGACGGCTATGATCCTGAATTTGGTGCCCGACCTGTAAAACGCACTATTCAGCGCATGGTGCTCAATCAGTTGTCAAAAGATATACTTGCTCAAAAAGTAAACAGGGAGCATCCTATAGTTATTGATCGCGATGATGACACATTAGTGTTCAGAAACTGATGACATACAAGTATTCCCGATAACAGGCGTGGGCACGGCATTGCTCAAATATAGCAATCTACCGCTGCCCTCGCCTATTATTATATAGGTATTACTCTACAGTTATTGTTCTTTTTTTCGCAACAATTATTCAATTACGGAAAACCGCATAACATATTCCGATGAAAGAATACATGCTTTAGAACATTTTTAGTAACTTTGCATCGCTTTTTATATTCAGGCATCCATGCCTGAATCCTACAAGAGATTATAATCCTCAAGACACACATATATTTAGTGCAAAATGAATAAGTTACATTTATTGAAGCAGGCCGCGGGCATATCAGTATGCGCAATCATGATGGCCTCATGTTCCAAACAAGCCGATCAGCAGCAAGCACAGCTTCCGGAACTCGCCGTTATGACTGTGGGCACCTCCGATGCCACTCTCTACACTTCCTATCCTGCCACTCTTCACGGCCGCAATGATGTGGAAATACGTCCTCAGATCACTGGATTCCTCACAAATGTCAATGTCACTGAAGGCCAGCACGTAACAGCCGGTCAAGTGCTTTTCACCATAGACCAGGTATCACTTCAGGCAGCAGTGTCTGCCGCCAAATCCCAGGTATTGCAGGCGCAGGCAAGCGTGCAAGTGGCGCAGGCTAATGTCAATACGGCTCAGACCAATGCCGCCAATAATAAGCTTCTGAAAGACCAGAACATAATCAGCGCCTCTGCTTATCAGACTTCTGTCGACGCTCTTAATGCCGCCAAGGCGCAGCTCGGCCAGGCGCAGGCAAGCGTGAAGGCTGCTCAGGCATCTCTTACCACTGCCGAGAAAAACCTGAGCTATTCCGTAGTGCGGGCTCCTGAGAGCGGCATAATCGGTACTATTGATTTCAAAGAAGGTGCACTTGTAAGCCCGCAGACTCTTCTCACGGTGCTTTCCTCCAGCGGAGACATGCAGGCTTACTTCTCTTTCACTGAGCAAGAGCTCCTTTCTTTCACAGGCGATGGCAAGTCATCGGTAGAACAAGCTCTGGCAGCTATGCCTCCGGTGCAATTGCAGCTCGCTGACGGCACAATATATCCCATACAGGGAAAAATTATAAGTATCAGCGGCGTGCTCGACACATCCACAGGCTCGGCAACAGCCAAGGCATCATTTGCCAACCCCGATGGCGTACTGCGCTCCGGTGCCACAGGCAAGGTGATGATACCCAATGCCATGCGTGACGTAATTAGCATTCCACAAGCATCTACATTTGAAATTCAAGGCCTTAAATACTGCTTTATCGTAGATGACAGCGGCAAGCTCACACAGACACCCATCACTGTCAACCCCAATGATGATGGAAAGAACTATATAATCACCTCTGGCATTAAGCCCGGACAGACCGTGCTTATAGAAGGTGTGGGTATTTCTGCCAAAGACGGCATGCAGATAAAGCCCAAGAAATAAAAAACAAATGCCCTATAAGCAACAGAAAAAGACAGGCTATATCCGTACAGCATCAGCCGTTGCTTATAAGGATTTCATCTGATCAAGAAGTAATAAGATTATGAAGCTTGACAATTTTATTAACCGCCCGGTACTGTCCACCGTTATCTCTATCTTCATAGTGATATTCGGCTTGCTGGGCCTCGTGGGGCTTCCCATCGAGCAATATCCCGATATCGCGCCTCCCACCATACGCGTATCCACATCCTATACCGGTGCCAACGCACAGACAGTGCTCAACTCCGTAATCGCTCCTATCGAAGAGCAGATCAACGGTGCCGAGAACATGGATTACATGACTTCTTCCGCCACCAACTCCGGTTCTGCCGATATCACTGTCACCTTCAAGCAGGGCACAGACCCTGACATGGCTGCCGTAGATGTGCAGAACCGTGTGGCAAAAGCACAGTCTTTCCTCCCTTCAGAGGTGACCCAGGTAGGTGTAATCACCCAAAAGCGCCAAAGCTCTATGCTCATGGTGATAAGCTTATTTGATGAAAGCGATACCTACACCACTGAGTTTATCGACAACTACATGTCAATCAACATCCTGCCGGAAATCAAGCGTGTATATGGCGTGGGTGACGCTATGGCATTCGGTGCCGATTACTCTATGCGCATATGGCTCAAGCCAGATGTAATGGCCCAATACAGCCTGATGCCCACTGATGTTACGGCAGCTTTGGCCGAACAAAACATAGAAGCAGCCCCCGGCCAGTTTGGCGAACAGGGTGACCAAAGCTTCCAGTATACAATGAAGTATAAAGGACGTCTGTCAGAAGCCAAAGAATTTGAAAACATCATAATCCGGGCCACTCCCGAAGGAGAGATTCTGCGGCTTGGAGATGTGGCAAAGATAGAATTAGGACGTCTCACATATGGCTTTGCCAACACCACCAATGCTCACATCGGCACGGCCGGCATCATATTCCAAAGTGCCGGATCCAACGCAACACAAGTAATCGACCAGATTCAGAAGATCATTGAAGAACAGAGCAAGAGTCTGCCCAAAGGACTGAAACTGCAGACCATCATGAGTGTCAATGACTTCCTCTTCGCTTCAATCCATGAGGTGATCAAGACCCTTATCGAGGCATTCGTACTGGTGTTCCTGGTAGTATTCCTGTTCCTTGGAGATTTCCGTTCAACAATCATTCCTATGATCGCCATTCCTGTGGCTCTCATAGGCACATTCGCTCTGCTCTACATCTTCGGCTTCTCCATAAATCTGCTCACACTCTCCGCTCTTGTTCTCGCTATCGCCATTGTGGTGGACGATGCCATTGTGGTGGTGGAAGCAGTGCATGCCAAGCTCGATCATGGATATAAGAGTGCACGTAAAGCATCGATAGATGCAATGAATGAGATAGCCTCGGCTCTTATCTCCATCACACTGGTCATGATGCTCGTGTTTATCCCGGTATCATTCCTGGGAGGCACCTCGGGCGTATTCTACCGTCAGTTCGGCCTCACCATGGCCATGGCAATCGGCCTATCTGCGCTAAACGCATTGACACTCACTCCTGCTTTGTGTGCTATTCTGCTTAAGCCTCACAACTCCGAGAGCACCCTGAAGGAGAGGATGGGCGAAGCCTATGGCGAAGCGCTCTCCACAGTGAAGAAGCGCTATCGCAAGTCGCTGGCCATCAACTTCCCGCCCATCGTAACATCTCTGCTTCTTGTGGCAGCGATAACATTCATGGTGCTCGGATGGTACAGCACTGAAAACTATCTCACACTTGGCATAGCATCAGTCGTGGCAATACTCGGCATATGCGGACTTTTCAGCAAACGGTTCCGCAATGCTTTTGAAAAGACTTTCAACCGCCTGCTTGGAGGATATGGCAAGTATGTCAATTTCTTCATCAAGCACAAGGTCAGCGCCTTTGCCATTATGGCCGCATGCGTGGGCATTCTGGGCTATCTCATGATGACAACCCCCTCCGCCCTTGTGCCTAATGAAGACACCGGCACAATAATGGGTGCTGTTAATATGCCACCGGCCACCTCCATGGAGCGCACACTTGAAGTAATGAATAAGGTAGACTCCATATGTGGCAGCATCCCCGAGATCAAAGACAGGCAAGCCATCACAGGCTATAGCTTCATAGGTGGCCAGGGTAATACCTACGGCTCTTTCATCATCAAGCTCCAGCCATGGGAAGAACGACAGCGTCCTGACCAGAGCGCAGAGGCCATCCTCGGCAGACTCATGCAGGAATCAGCGCTTGCCTGCCCCGGCGCAAGAGTAATGTTCTTCATGCCACCCATGATCACCGGTTACTCTGTGACAAACGGTTTTGAAGTTCAGCTACAGGATCGCACAGGCGGCGACCTCAATAAATTCTTCCAGATTTATCAGCAGTTCATCGGAGCGCTGAACGCACGCCCTGAAATTCAGATGGCTTACTCTACATTCAACCCCACTTTCCCGATGTATATGGTAGACATCGATGTGGCAAAAGTAAAGCAAGCAGGTCTCACACAGAGCCAGATATTACAGACTCTTCAAGGCTATTACGGCGGCATGTATATAAGTAACTTCAATAAGTTCGGCAAGCTTTACCGCGTAATGCTGCAGGCCACCACGGATGCCCGTGTAAATCCCGAAACGCTGAAACGCATAAAAGTGCGTAACGGTGCCTCAATGGCTCCCATTGACAACTTTGTAAAGCTCACAAGGGTATATGGACCTGACGCTCTCAACAGGTTCAATATGTACACTGCCATATCCGTGACAGGTAATCCCATGCCGGGCGTGTCGCAGGGAGAGGCCATCAAGGCTGTGCAAGAAGTGGCAGCCCAGACACTGCCCACTGGCTACGGATATGAATTCTCCGGCATGACTCGCGAGATGGCTACCCAGTCCTCCGGCTCTACCGCCTATATATTTGCACTCGTACTGCTCTTCGTGTATCTTCTGCTCGCCGCACAATATGAAAGCTACGTCCTTCCCTGGGCCGTAATTCTCTCTGTGCCGTTCGGCCTTATGGGTACGTTCATATTCGCTAAGATTTCAGATATAAGCAATAACATATATCTGCAGATCGCTCTAATCATGCTCATTGGTCTTCTCGCCAAGAATGCTATTCTTATAGTGGAATTTGCGCTCGAACGCCGTCAAACAGGCATGAGCATAGCCAAGGCCGCCGTGCAGGGAGCGTTGGCACGTCTGCGTCCTATCCTCATGACATCACTTGCCATGATTATAGGCCTGCTACCCATGATGTTCGCATCAGGCGCCGGTGCCAATGGCAACCACGCTCTCGGTTCCGGAGCTGTAGGCGGTATGCTTATAGGCATGATTTTCCAGATATTCATAGTGCCTGCTATGTTTGTAGCTTTCATGCACCTGCAGGAGAAAATTACTCCTCCCAAGTGGACTGACACAAACAACGAGGGGCTTACATCAGAAATAGAGCAATATTCCATCAACCGCGATTAATAAATTATGAAGACGTTATATAAACTGGCGCTCATGGCCCTCGTTGTGCTTCCGCTCACGAGTTGCCACATATACAAGAAATATGAACGCCCCACCGACAGTCCGATAATACAGGAACTCACCAAGGCCCAAGATCAGCAGGTGGACTCTGCTGCACTGGGAAATCTTGGATGGAAGGCAGTCTTTACCGATCCGCTTCTCCGCTCCTATATCGACACGGCCCTTGTGCGCAACAAGGATTTGAACAATGCTCGCCTGAATGTAGAGATAGCCCAGGCGCAGCTCCAGGGTGCAAAATTAAGCTACTTGCCTTCGCTGGCCTTTTCTCCCAATGGAGGTTCTGCATCCTATGGTGGTTCTCACATGAACTGGAGCTATACTCTCCCTCTGGCGGCCTCATGGGAAATCGATGTATTCGGCAAAATTCTCAACCGCAAGCGTGGCGCGCAGATGACTCTGGAGCAAGCCCGATCCTACGAAAGTGCCGTACACTCCCAGATCATAGGGGCAGTGGCCAACACTTATTACGCACTGGCATCCCTGAATATGCAGCTTGAGGTAACCAATAAGACTGCTGTGATATGGAAGGAACAGGTAGCGTCCATGGAACTCATGAAGGAAGCCGGACGAGTGAACGAAGCCGCAGTAGTGCAGACTCGCGCCAATTACTACGCCATACTCGGCTCTATTCCCGATCTTGAGAGCGCAATACGCTCCACAGAGAATACTCTCAGCCTTCTGCTGAATGAGTTTCCCAGGCATTATGAGACTACGGCCGACATGTCTTTTGCCGTGCCCGCCGAGCTCAATGAAGGAGTACCTTTCTCTTATCTTGCTGTGCGCCCGGACGTTGCCGCTGCTGAACGCAGCTTTGCAATAGCATATTATGCCACAAATTCTGCCAGGGCAGCCTTCTACCCTTCTCTCACTATTTCAGCACAGGGAGGCTTCACCAATGCCATAGGCTCAATGATTGTAAATCCTGGAAAATGGTTCATTCAGCTTGCAGGTTCTCTGGTTGCGCCCATTTTCTCACGAGGACAGAATATTGCCAACCTCAAAGCTGCTAAGGCACAGCAACAGCAGGCTCTCAACAACTTTGAGTATGCCGTGCTGAATGCAGCTGCGGAAGTGAGCGATGCTATGCACGATTATTCTGCCAATAAGCAGAAGCAGGAATTGCTCGCTCAACAGATTGATCAGCTTGAGAAATCTGTTGACTACACAAACCAATTGCTCTCCCTTGGTCAAAGCACTTATCTTGAAGTACTCACTGCACAACAGGGACTTCTGCAGGCTCAACTCAGCGAGATCAATTGCTGGCACTCGCGAGTGGCTGCTCTTGTGAACCTCTACCAGAGCCTTGGAGGAGGACGTTAATCACTCTTATCACCATCCGCACAGGCCTCTCCTCTTACAAATAAGCCTGCGCGGATGGTGTTAACAATAACTCGAGACCATGCCTTCCTTGCTCACAAATTAAGCACAGAAGAACAAAATATGCTAAAAATTTGTTAATTCTATAAAGGCATATCCTTGAATAACTCATAAATCCATTTCCTTATGTCTAAGATCAGCCCACTTGCATTTGTACACCCTCAGGCCAAGATTGCCGACGATGTGCAGATAGATCCTTTTGTATTCATTGATGCAGACGTAGAAATAGGTTCCGGCTGCATTATCATGTCTCACGCCTCCGTGATAGGTGGCACCAAAATAGGCAAAAACACCAAGCTCTATGATGGATGCGTAGTGGGTGCCGATCCCCAGGATTTCCGATGGCGTGGGGAAAGAGGCCGCTGTGAAGTAGGCGATAACGTGCACATCTATCAGCACGTTATCATCAATCGCTCTATACACACCGGCGCATCCACAGTGATAGGCGACAACTCCTATATCATGGCGCAGTCACACATAGGCCACGACTCATCTGTAGGGCAATATTGCGTAATAGGCAATGGAGCCAAGATAGCTGGAGACTGCAAGGTTGACGACTATTCCATCCTGTCTTCCGGAGCTATTGTGCATGAGCGCTGCCAGATAGGCAAATGGGTGCTGGTGAAAGGGGGATGCCGCGTCAACAATAATGTGCCGCCCTACTCCATCATGGCACATAACCCGATTTCTTATTACGGAGTAAATGCATTCATTCTCCGTAAAGGAAAAATGAGTGAAGACCGCATTGATGACATTGCGAAATGCTACCGGCACATATATCAGTGCGGCACAAGTCTTTTCAATGCCATGCGACGCATACAGGAAGATGTTACACCTGGCCCCGAGCGTGAGGCCATCCTCACATTCATACGTGATCACGGCATGAAAATTGCCGCTCTCAACACTGATCTCCTTGATTGATACATACCCTCCTCCGATCACCCTGCTACTGATAGACGTGCCCTCGATCTGACTGTGCCTACGCGCACTCTGCATCGGGGCGCGTCTCGCATATTTTAGAATCCATTATGGATGGGCACAAACAGCAGCGATTGTTTACCCCCGTCCTCATCGAATAAAAATCCTTGTTTTGAAAAATCTCATACTACGATCCGTTTCCGGCATATTATACGTAGGCCTTATTATTTTATCCCTGCTTGCAGGCCCCTCCTTCTTCTGTGTGCTGTGCATGACATTCGGCGTACTCTCCATCGCAGAATTGAAGAAACTCATGGCTCATGGATCTCCAATCAACAGTTTTACATTCGGCATAGATGTATTCGGAATACTTTGCATAACATCCCTGCCTCTGTGGAAACTGATGCATCTAAGCGACACTACGTTGCTTCTGCTGTCTGCCATAGTGTTCTTCGTGTTCTACATACTCACACGCATGCTCGCAGCTTTATATGACAAGCGACCCGGAGCAAGCAGCGACACTGCTGCCTCTATACTCGGCATAACATATATTGGAGCAGGCATACTGGCAGCTCAGGCCTTATCCCTTTACTCCACACATCTTGTCATCCTGATATTCGCATTCATATGGCTCAACGACACAGGCGCCTTCATTGCCGGCTCATTGTTAGGGAAGCACAAAATGTTTCCACGGCTATCTCCCAAGAAGTCATGGGAAGGATTTGCCGGAGGTATGCTGGTGGTGATGCTGACCAGTCTTATCCTCGGCTACACAGGACTCACCATGCACTTGCTTGGCCCGCTCCCCTATTTCGGCATTGGTCCATATGAGATAGTGTATGTACTGCCTGTTATAGTAGTGGCGTTCGCCACATGGGGAGATCTTTTTGAATCGATGCTTAAGAGAAACGCGGGAGCTAAAGACAGCGGAAAGCTCATACCGGGACATGGCGGTATTCTTGACCGCATCGATTCCATGCTGTTTGTAATGCCGGCTGCCGCTCTGATGATTATATTCTGTCTCTTACTATAAACGCAAAATGATCGATACAACTCTCAAATATTTCCCTGACCTTACTGACTGCCAGCGCAATCAACTGCAGACTATGATGCAGATGTATCCCGAATGGAATGCGCGCATAAATGTAATCTCACGTAAGGACATCGACAATCTGGAAATAAATCATCTGCTTCACTCTTTATCCATAGCAAAGTTCATTCAATTCACTCCCGGCACAAAGATACTTGACCTCGGATGCGGAGGTGGCCTGCCGGGATTGCCTCTCGCAGTAATGTTTCCTGAATGTAAGTTTCACTTGGTGGATAGAGTGGGTAAAAAAATACGTGTGGCAACTGAAATTGCTGAGGCCTGTTGCCTTGATAACGTAACATGTCAGCATGGAGATTCCAGTGAATGCCAAAGAAATGCTTACGACTTCGTGGTGAGTCGCGCTGTAATGAATCTTCCCGAACTTGTTAAAATATCACGCCCTCACATCTCCCATACCAATACCAACGCTTACCCCAATGGCTTGATCACACTGAAGGGTGGAGAACTAACGGAGGAACTTGCGCGTTACAAAGACAAGACTTTATTGCAGGAACTACACACATGGTTTCCTGACATTCCGTTCTTTGCAACAAAACTCCTCACATATACTCCTTTATAATTCACAGTAAAATCAGGAATATGCAAGTTATCACTCTACAATTCAACAACTTTGCGGTAAATACCTATATAGTGTATGATCCGCACACGCATATCTGCGCCATAATAGACCCGGGAATGATGAATTCTCGTGAAGAACAGGCATTTGCCAAAGTAATCCAAGACAACAATCTCAAGCCGGAGCATCTGATAAACACACATATGCACATAGACCATGTAATGGGCAATGCATTCACTTCCGGGAAATATGACTTGCGCCTGAAAGCTCATAAAGATGATGAGATATTAGGAAGCCGAGTGAAAGCTCAGGCTCAAATGTTTGGCCTGCCGATCTCTCCTAAAGAAATATCCATTGACACATATATTGATGCCGGTGATATAATAAAAATTGGAGAAGGCGAGCTAAAAGTTCTACATGTACCCGGACACAGCCCGGGATCAATCGCTCTCTATGATGCAATTGATGGATTTGTCATTACAGGTGATGCTCTTTTTGCAGGCTCCATAGGCCGTACTGACCTTCCCGGAGGATCAGGGCCGCAGCTGATCAAAGCCATACGCACCAATCTGCTGACACTCCCCCCTGCCACGGTGGTCTATCCCGGACACGGGCCTGCAACCACCATAGCAGCCGAGATGAGCGACAATCCTTTCATCATGTAAAGGTTGTATCTTCCTTCCCTCCGAACTCTTTTAATCCTCTGATTGTTACAAAGTCAGAGGATTTCCTGTAAAGTGCCTGAATTTAAATGATTTCTCCTCGGCGGTGCATATGCGGCGAGAGGGGGGTAAAATCAAGAATCTGCCAATCCTGGCAGATTCTCTATTCCGGATGAAAAGGAATCACCATTTCTTAATTGCAAAATATTTTCTTAATACTATATACTATGAAAAGAATTGAACTTGATCCCGGCTTGGCCAAATATTGGTGGATGCCACTTATGACAGGTCTGATTTGCCTGGGCCTCGGCATATGGACTTTCGCAGCGCCGGCACCCGCAATGATCACGCTCGCCTACGTATTCGCTTTCGGATTACTGCTCGGAGGCGCGATCAACGTATGCTATGCCATTTCTTCATCTCGACACACTCCAGGATGGGGATGGAGCCTCGCGCTGGCCATACTTGAAATATTCGCCGGAGGCTGGTTGCTCGCTCTACCCGAGATAGCAGTCGTGAGCACATTTGTATTCGTAATCGGCGTCTTTATCATCATCGCCGCCATCAATTCATTATGCGAGTCCATCGCCATGTCATCAGCCTCAGTGTGGTGGATCATATGGTCGGTTCTCTTGCTTGTGGCCACGATATGGGTAGGCGTCACATTCCTCTCCTCCCCTATTGCAGGTGCCGAGGTAGTGTGGCTGTGGCTCGGCCTCTCGTTTATCTTCTTCGGCATATTCAGAATCAGCCTTGCATTCCGCATCCGATCATCCTTCAAGTAGTAAATGGCGTATTCCCCTATAATATCCGGCCCGACAGAAGCTTTGACTTCCGCCGGGCCGAATGACATATACATTAACTCTCTAATGCTGTTTAAACGTATGAGGCCTGATCTTCCGCAGAACTTAGGAGACACAGCCTCTCCGTTAAATACGCACCTTCAATGTACCGCAAGAGGTAACGATCACATATACGCCCTCTTCTATGACAGGGATCGCAAGCGTGCTGCCAGTCGCGTTATAGGAGCGAGAAAGTCCTGACATGGTACACACAGAGACAGCCTCGCCATACTTCAGACCAGTCAGAAGAATGGCATCATCATTCACAATAACTGAGGGCACATTGACATTCAGCACTGGCACATCTGTAACGAGTGCTGCGATCGCGATACTCAGCACTCCATCAGAGTGAAGTAGAGGAGTCTGGATATTTACTGCCTGTGTCGAGAGACCTGACACTTGGAGTGGCTCTTCTGCAAAAGTCACGGAATTCACCACATAACCGTGTGGCGCCGTGTAATCAAAACTATAGGCTTTGCCAGCCGCAACCTTGAGATTATATTTGCTGCCGTCACCGCTGCTCACTGTAAGAGTATGCAATTCAGGTTGAGCGAAGCTTGCAGATAGTTTCATGCCATTAGTGAAGGGAACATTGGCAATAATATCGCCGCCCTCATGGCGGAACGTGTAATACACAGCCGAGCCGTCAGCAAGGGTGGCTGTAAGAGATTTAAACTCATACCCATGATCCGGAACAGCAATTACTTCTACTTCTCCTCCGCTTACGGAAACTTCCATTTCTTGAGTTGCATTGTGCACCGCACTCTCACCGATAGCAAGCGTCCCATTTCCCTCTGCCGTAAGAATCACGCTCTCTTTGCTCGCTCCCTGCATATCTCCTACCACGGTAAATTGCTTCCACACCGTATGTGATTCATACGCTGCTTTGGCCTCAGGAAGCACATGGAGAGTATGCGTTATATTTTTATTATACAAAGCGTCATAGAAACCATATTGATCAATCTCTGGAGGCACAATAGCTGCTACATACACATTATCTATAAGAGTGCAATTAGAGAATGCCTCTTCTTCCACATTAATTAATGTAGATGGCAAATATACCTCTTTCAGAGCGCTGCAACTTGCAAAACAATACGCTTCCAACGCCTCTATACCTTCGGGAATTCTTACGATTTCAATTTGCTTACATCCCTGAAAGAGTCTCGCAGGAATCTTTTTAATAATTGGAGAAATCTCAAGGCTGACAAGGTCGGAATCGGAAAACGGGAAGACATAGCCACTTGTAGCTGACACAATATATCTGCCTAAATATACTTCTTGGACAGTAGAAGTTGCCTGCAAAAAGGAAGGGTTGACACGAAGAGGCTCTTCTGAATCGGCAAACTTAACTTTCTTGAGTTTCAGGCATTCTGAAAAGGCCTCTCGCTCGATGAGTGTTACAGAAGATGGTATCTCAAGATATGAGAATTTAGTAATCCCTTTGAAGGCAGCAGCTTCAATCGAGGTCACTTCATAAAATTCGTTATCTTGCTCTACGCTTGAGGGAATAATAAGGTTTTCACTTAGGTCAGCGGCCTTTGCACCGGGCGCGACAGAAGCGGTGTGATCCATAAGGTTGAGATCATAATACAGATCACCTATTTGCACCGTATTAGCCGAAACACCCATCGGAATTTCTATGAAGGCGATGAGAGACAGGACATAGAGTGCAAATCGTTTACATGATGCCGAGATAAACATTGATTCTATAATGATTATTATTGATATATATCTATATAACAAAGTTAGCCCATGTAACGAATACAAGGGCTAACCTATTCATATCTTAAACAATTGCGTTTTATCCGAGTGTGATAAAGAATCCCTCAGAAGCTGCCAGTTCGCTGGCATCATATATCCAGGAATAGATGCAGCTCACAAGACCGAGGAAGATTATGCCTGCGCAACACACCCACAGACCGAATCGCTCGCTGCCCGCACTCTTGAACACTGGCACTACGGGTTCATCAGGACTGATCCACATTGCCTTAACTACCAATAGATAGTAATAGAGCGATATGATGGTATTGATCAGAGCTATCAGCACAAGCACATAGAGTGCAGGGCTACCGCTCTCCACCGCCCCTGTGAATATGAGGATCTTCGAAAAGAAGCCGGCAAATGGAGGAATACCAGCGAGAGAGAAGACGGCGAGGGTCATGGCAAATGAAAGCCAAGGATTAGTCTTGTGCAGACCACGGTAATCATCCATGCTCACATAGCCGGTTTTGTTCTCTATGGACTGGATGACACCGAATACACCGAGGTTACTGAAGATATACACCAATATATAGAATATCATCGATGTCATGCCGAGCACGTTTGCGGCAATGATACCAAGCATGATATAACCGGCCTGCGAAACGGAAGAGAAGGCCATGAAGCGCTTCATATTGCGCTGACGAATGGCAAAGAGATTACCCACCGTAATAGTCAGGATAATCAAGGCATACATCATCCACTCCCATATTTCAGAGTACACGGCTCCGAATACATGACAAAGCACCACGAGGAAAGCAAATGCGGCAGATCCCTTTGAGATAACGGAGAGATACGAGGTTACAGATGTAGGAGCGCCCTGATATACATCGGCTGTCCAAAGATGGAAAGGAACGAGCGACAGCTTGAAGCCAAAACCTGCGATAACAAACGCAAGAGCGGTCACAAGTAAGACACTGTTGCCTCCGAGCGCTATGCTTTGGGCAAGATCAGCGAAGTATAGAGAGCCATCAGACAATGCATAGACAAACGACAGACCCATCATAAATATGGCAGAGGAGAAAATTGCAGTGAATATATATTTCACAGCAGCCTCATGACTCTCATATTTATTCTTGTTGAAAGCCACCATAGCAGCCAAGGGCAGAGAGGCACTCTCAAGACCTATGATAAAGAGCAGGAAATGACGGGCCGAAATCATGAGATACATGCCGAACAGGGTGACAAGCAACAGCTCGAAGAACTCTCCCCGACGCACGGCACCTTCCTCAGAGTTAACCCAGTTGACTGCCTGAATCATCACTATCAGCGCTCCTACATTGAGGATGGACTTAATGGCACTGATTACAGGGGTGGTAGCATACATGCCGGCAAAAGCCTCGCCTGTGCTCGGGCAGAAGAAGCCACACACAGTGACTATGCCAAAGCATAGGATAGCCAACGGCGTGACTGCGCTGCGGCTGTTCTTTCCGCAGAACGTATCGAACAGGAATACAATCAGGAAGACGGCGAGCACGCCAAGCTCCTGCTGCATCATGAAAAATTGATCGTAATTCATTGTGAATTGAGTTTACTATTGATTCAATACATTCGGCTTAGATTGCCGCTTTAAGATTCTCTATAATAGGAAGGAAACTATGCTGAATAGCATCGTTGATCCAGTTGGGGAAGCAACCTATTGCCGCAATGCAGACTATAAGGGTCACTGTGGAAAAACGCTCCCACCAAGTGGCGTCTGTAAGAGAACGGTGATGCTCATCAAATACCGGACCAAGGAGCAACTTGCCTACTACTCGCAGAATGTATACTGCTGTAATCACGATAGAACATGTTGCTGCTATCACAAACACTCGGTGGAACATATCACCATTCTGGAATGAACCGAAGAAAATGGTCATTTCTGCAACAAAGCCTGACAATCCCGGAAGGCCCAATGACGCAAAGCCTGCAATCATATAGCATACGCCAAGATACGGCATAATCTGCATCAAGCCGCCCATCTTGCGAATATCGCGGGTATGAGTACGACCATAAATCATGCCTATCAGCGCAAAGAAGAGAGCCGTCATCAGACCATGTGAGAGCATCTGCATGATAGCACCCGTCATTGCAGTAGTATTCAGCATCAGGATGGCAAACAATACCATGCCGCAATGGGATACGGAAGAATATGCATTGATATACTTGAGGTCAGTCTGCACGCATGCTGAGAACGCACCGTATACCACACTTATGCCTGTGAGTATAATGAAAATCCAGGCAAGATCATTGGCGGCCTGAGGAAGCAAATAAATTGCAATACGGAAACATCCGTAACCGCCAAGCTTCATAAGCACGCCTGCATGAAGCATAGACACCGCGGTAGGAGCACAGGCATGACCATCAGGACTCCATGTATGGAAGGGGAACATTGCACCCAATACGCCAAAGCCTACAAAGGTCATGGGGAAGAGGAAATATTGCCATCCTGTGGATATTGCTCCGTTATGTGCGATTTCAAGAATATTCCATGTATGTGCTGCGCCATCGGCTGCCGGGCCGGAATGCCAATAGATCCCGAGTAAGCCAAGCATGAGGAAAGCAGAACCTCCCATCAGCATCAGCGTGAGCTTCATTGCCGAGTATTCCTTGCGACCCGTGCCCCATACGCCTATAAGCAAGTACATGGGAATAAGTGCGACCTCATAGAACATAAACATCGTAAAGATGTCAATAGTGATAAAGAAGCCGAACACGCCCATGGAGAGCAGAGCGAACCAGAGGAAAAAGTTACGCGGAAGCGGTGTTATCTTCCATGAAGCAAATGTGCCGGCAAAGACAATAATTGAACTGAGCATCAGCATCAGCACTGAAATGCCGTCTACACCTACTGAGAGCTTTATATTCAATGGTGCATACCATAACCAGTCACCCGTATACAGCATCTCGGCTGTGTTGCCTGCCGCGCGCTGTGCAAGGAAATCCATGCACAGCCATCCTGACAGAATAAGCAATGCGGTGGAACACACCACCATCACTGTGCGTATCTGCGTCATCTTCTTGCATACAGCGAGCCCGGCAAGCATGATGAGCGGAATTATCACGAACCAAATTAATATATTCTGAAGTATCATAATGTGAAATGTCGATATTTTGGTTGTGTCTGTTACTTAAAGTATAGCCCAACATGTGATTGTGGCAAGAGCTACAGCTCCCACAATATACCACCATACATAGGTCTGAATGCTACCGCTCTGGAATCCGCGGATAACATAAGATGTGCGCTGTGTAACCTTGGCAAAAGCATCCATTGTGCCATCAATGATATGACGGTCAAACCATGCTATGCTCTGGCAGATTACATTGAAGATTATCTTATGGGTGATGAACATGTAGATTTCATCCCAATAGAATCTGCGATGAGCTGCTGTCCAAAGACCGGGCCATATGGCCGCTGCCTTGTCTGGAAGAGAATTCTTCTTGGCATACATTACTGTGGCGAGCAGTATAGCGAATATGGCCACACACAAACTCGGAATAGCGATCTTGAGCCATTCGATATGAATATGATAGGGTTCTCTGTTCCAGGTTACCAGCTCGCCAAACGGGATAAAGCCGGCCACACAGCTCACTACTGCAAGAATGATCAGAGGCAGTGACATCTGCCATGGTGCATCATGTGGTTTGTGATGCTTGTAGTGAGGATTCTCTTCCCACCAGAAGATGAGATAGTAAAGACGGAACATATAGAAGGCGGTAAGACCTGCCACGAAAGTCATCCATACGCCCCAGAAAGTGCTATAGCCATACATGGCTGAGAGCATTTCATCCTTAGAGAAGAAGCCTGCGAAAGGATATATACCCGCAATGGCGAGACAGCCGATGAGGAATGTAATATGAGTAATCGGCATATATTTGCGCAAGCCACCCATTGATGTATAGTCATTGGAATGCACTGCATGAATTATCGCACCGGCACCAAGGAAGAGAAGGGCCTTGAACATTGCATGCGTGAATAAATGGAACATCGAAGACATGTATCCCAGTCCTTCATGGATCTCAGGACGCGCTACGCCCAGAGACACCATCATAAAGGCAATCTGCGAAATTGTAGAGAACGCAAGCACGCGCTTTATATCAACCTGCGCGCATGCCACCATGGCTGCATACAGAGCGGTGATAGCACCTATGCCTACAATGAAGTCGAGTGCCTGATACTCCATGAGATACAGCGGGAACATACGAGCTACCAGATAGACGCCGGCCACGACCATCGTAGCAGCGTGAATAAGTGCAGAAACAGGAGTGGGACCCTCCATAGCATCAGGAAGCCAGATGTGCAAAGGAAGCATGGCCGACTTACCCATACCTCCGGTAAAGATAAGTACTAAAGCCCAAGTGAGAACCGAACCTCCGAGGAACGTTGCTCCTCCTGTGCTGGCCAACACTGCCTCAGGCTGACCGGGAGCTGTAAGCTCAATAAAATTGAAAGTGGGCATGTAGTACGAGAGTACCAGAATGCCGATAAGCATACCGAGGTCGGCAAAACGAGTAACGATGAATGCCTTCTTGGATGCAGAAACAGCTGAGGGTAATTTGTAGTAGAAACCTATGAGCAAATAGGATGAAACACCCACAAGCTCCCAAAAAATATACATCTGGAATATATTGGTGGCCACTACAAGACCAAGCATGGAGAATGAGAAGAGCGACAGAAAAGCATAGAAGCGCTGGAATCCTTTTTCGCCCTCCATATATCCCCAGGAATACAAATGCACAAAGAATGAAATCGTAGTGATTACCACGAGCATCATTGCGCTTATGGGATCAAGTAAGAACCCGAGATTAACCACCAGCCGCTCAGAAAATTGCAGCCAGGTCACATCAAATACAGTGTACTGCAACCGATCTCCTGCACTGACAAACAATTCATTGCCACTAAAGAAATAATCGAAAGCCACCGTATAGGACAGCACCATCGCTGTACCCATGCCAAGAATGCCGAGAATGCCGGCAAGCTTGTGACTCATCTTCATTCCGAGAAGTCCCAAGATAAGGAACATCGTAATCGGAATCGCGAGGATTAAAATTGGTAATGTGCAATCCATATCTTAGAATTTCATTTTCGTTATTTTGCGCACATCAATGTTCTTGATCGAACGGAAGATGTTAATTACAATAGCAATTGCCAATGCAGTCTCTGCTGCAGCAATACCTATGGCAAACAGAGTAAAAAACATACCCTCCATTTGCCCCGGAAAGAGAAAACGATTGAATATTACGAAATTTAGATCTACGGAGTTAAGCATAAGCTCCAAAGAAATCAATATCGCAATGAGATTCTTACGGGTAATAAACCCATAGACACCGCAGGCAAACATGATGAGGCTCGGTATCAGATACATTAACATTGTAAGATTCATAACGGCCAGATCATTTATGACGAGCAATAGTTATGCCGCCGATTATACATGCGAGAAGCAGAACACTGATAGCTTCAAAAGGAAGCAGATAGCCAAACTTCTCCGTGCTAAGCAGATATTTACCTATCTGCGCCATATCAGGAGTGCCCTGCGAAAGTGCTTCTGTAAGGCTCATTCCATCAATCAGAGGATAGGTGCACAACGCCACTGCCAAGAGTGCTACTCCGACCAAAGCTGCGAAGCCACCGATAAATTTACGGTGGGCCTCAAGATAAGCGGCCGGATCGCCAGGACGCTGAGTAAGCAAAATAGAGAAGACAAACAGCACAAGAATACCACCGGCATATACAGCTATCTGAACTGCTCCCAGGAATTGATAGCCGAGTTGAAAATAAACTACGGCCGTGCCCAAGAGCACAAATAACAGATAGGTTGCAGCGCGCAGTATCTTGCGGGTAGTCACCGTGAGAACAGAGCAAAGCGCCATTATCAAGGCCACTACGAAATACAGAATTATATTTCCTATGGATTCCATTACACTGGTTATTTGTTATCGTTTTTTAAGTCTCCTTTGGTACTCGCAGCTGTATTGGGAGCAGCGGCCACAGGAGTATCTTGCACTTCCGGCAAATAATTGAGCTGCTTGACAAGACTATCGCGAGTAAAGACGGCTTGCTCAAAATCATTGCTGAATTCAAGAGCGTCCTGGGGACATGTAGTGACACACAGCATACAGAAAGTACAAGAACCAAGATCGTACATGTACTTATCCAGCTTGCGCTTTTTCTTACCATCAGGCAATTCCACCATCTTGGTGGTAAGCTTGATCGTTCCGTTAGGACAATTCATCTGACAGATACCACAGGCTATGCATTTGTGCCTACCCTCTGCATCATACTTGAGGGTAAGCTCTGCACGGAACCTGTCTGAAATCTGCAGCGTGTCGCGATTCTCGGGATAACATTCGGTAATTTTAGGAGTAACAAGTTCCTTGCCGGTAACCTGCATACCTTTAACAAGGCTTGAGACGCCCTTGCCTACCGATGCGAAATATTCCTTAAAGCTACTCATTATTAATATATTCCTTTATATAAGGGGATTATTGTTCTACTTGGCCACCGAGTATGTCAAGCAACTCTGTGGTGATACTCTGCTGACGCAACTTATTGTACTCAAGCTGCAAAGAATCCAGCAACTTCTTGGCATTGTCATTTGCACTCTGCATAGCCATTATTCGGGCAGCCTGTTCCGATGCCTGATTCTGAATAGTAAGCTCCTGCATGGTCGACAATACAAACATTGGCAGAATCTCGTTGAAAATCCTATTGGCATCAGGCTCAAAAATATATGGCTTGTTGGCATTGGCCCGAGCTTCATTTCCGGTAAGCTCCGATGCCTGCACAGGGAATAACTTTTCATGAGCCACCCTCTGGCGACTTAGAGAAATAAAATTCATATATACGACATGCACTTCATCAAACCGTGCATCTATATAAGCCTGCTGCAATGAAAGTGTAAACTGATTTACAACTGCTGGCAGCATCTTTGAATTCACAGACTCAGGGACTTCGATAGAAATATTGTCATGTGCAATCTTAGCACACGCCTTTGCCATTCTCTTCCCCACAGGGAAAAGAGTAATTCTCAAAGAATTGCCATACTTGTCTCTCAGCTGATTGATAAGAATCAGAACCTGCTTAAAGATGTTGATATTATAAGCGCCGCAAAGACCGTCGTCACTGCCGAACACGACAATTGACACAGCATGCACTTCTCCCCTCTCCTCAATAAGAGGGGAAGAATAATTACCATCGGCATCAAGCAGATGCCCCATGATAGACTTTATCTGATTGCGATAAGGCAACAACTGCTTGAGAGCATTCTCAAACTTGTGCACCTTCGCCGAAGAAATCATCTTCATTGCGCCAGTAATTTTCTCACTGGAAGATACCGAGCCAATGCGTGTCTTCAGTTCGCGTAATGTCGACATAAATAGAGGTTAATTGTGCTGATTCTTAAATTTGGTGCCAGGAAAGCCCGCAAAGGCCATCCTGACTATAAGTTAACTTCTGATTCTCAGGCCAGATATTTGCTTGAAGCTTCGGCCGCACACTTCTTGAGCAACTCCTCTACCTCGGGAGTAAGCTTTCCTGCACGCAGAACATCAAGCACTTCATGCTGATACTTCGCCTTGAGGAGCTGAAGTAATGTCTCCTCAAACTCATGAACCTTATCAAGCGGCACATTCTCAAGCAGGCCATTCACGCCACAGTATATGACCGCTATCTCATCCTCCACAGCCCAGGGGAGATACTGAGGCTGGGTTAGTAGCATCTGATTCTTGCGACCTCTGTCTATTACCTTGGCTGTCACAGGATCGATGTCTCCACCGAATTTTGTAAACGACTCAAGCTCTCTGAACTGTGCCTGCGCAATCTTCAGCGTGCCCGCCACTTTCTTCATAGACTTGATCTGGGCATTACCACCCACACGACTCACAGATATACCTACATTCACAGCCGGACGTATGCCCTGATTGAACAGAGCAGACTCAAGATAAATCTGGCCGTCGGTGATAGAAATCACATTCGTAGGAATATATGCCGACACGTCACCAGCCTGGGTCTCGATTATGGGAAGTGCTGTGAGAGATCCTCCACCTTTCACCATAGGCTTCAAGACTTCGGGTAAATCATTCATTGAAGAAGCAATCTCCTGATTATCAATAATCTTAGCAGCACGTTCCAAAAGACGTGAATGGAGGTAGAATATATCACCGGGATAAGCTTCTCGTCCTGACGGGCGCTTGAGAATAAGAGAAATTTCTCGATAAGCCACGGCCTGCTTCGAAAGGTCATCATAGACTATGAGCGCATCTCTACCGGTATCGCGGAAGTATTCACCAATAGCCACACCGGCAAAGGGAGAATAATAACGCATCGACGCAGAGTCAGAAGCAGAAGCCGCCACAACGACTGTATAGTCCATTGCTCCATGCTCCTCAAGTGTATGCACAATTGAGGCAATAGTAGAGGCTTTCTGTCCGATAGCAACGTATATACAATATACCGGCTTGCCTTCCTCAAAATTCTTGCGCTGATTAATTATAGTGTCGATCGCAATAGCCGTCTTACCTATCTGACGGTCGCCTATTATCAACTCACGCTGACCACGACCGATAGGAATCATTGCATCGACTGCCTTCAGACCAGTCTGCAGAGGCTGATTCACCGGCTGACGGAAAATCACACCGGGAGCCTTGCGCTCAAGAGGGAGCAGAACACGGTCGCCGGTAATAGGGCCTTTACCGTCAACAGGCTCGCCAAGAATATTGATTACACGTCCAAGAAGGCCCTCACCTACAGGAATAGATGCAATGTCACCCGTGCGACGCACCGACATATTCTCGGTAACCTTATTTACATTATTGAGCAGCACTACGCCCACATTGCTTTCTTCGAGGTTAAGAGCTACGCCCCTAACTCCATTCTCGAATTCCACCAACTCATTGGAGCGCACATTCTCAAGTCCATACACGTGGGCCACGCCATCGCCTACAGACAACACCGTGCCGACTTCCTCAAAATGGGCTTTAGAGTTGACATCAGCCAACTGCTGTTTTAAAATATCTGATATCTCGCTTGGGTTGAGCATCTTATTTTGTGCTTAAGAGTTTTAGTCGTAATTTTTCTATCTCATTGCTTATTGAAGCATCCATTCTCACATGGTCTACATCTACAATAAATCCACCGATAATTGAGGCGTCAATTCTCTCGGAAAATTCAAGTGTGCGACCTGGAAATGAGTTTTCAATGAGCTTACGCAATTTTGTCAGCTCATTTTCCGGCAATTGCATGGCAGAGGTAATCTTCACAATTGATATGCCGTTGGCCCTACGATAGAGATCACGATAGGCCAAGGCCATTTCATATGCATAACTCTCGCGCTTATTATCAAGGATAAGACGCACAAAACCTTTGAAGTCATCACTTGCATCTCTGCCTGCAGCAATCAAAAGCAGCTTGCCTTTATCCGGTGCACTTACATAAGGATTCGAGAGTGTAGAGCTCAGCTCAGCATTGGTTTCAAAAGCCTGCACTACATGTTGCATCTCCTCATATACTTTGCCGGTGGCTCCATGCTCCTGGGCAAACTTATACAAAGCCTTAGCATATCTCGAAGGTATAAGACCGCCATTCATGTCTACTTCAATTCTTTTCTATTTCATCTAACAACTTGTTCACAAGCTCAACTTGAGCGCCGTCAGAAGCCATTTGCTTCCTTATCATTTTTTCGGCAATCTCAATTGAAAACTTGCTTACCTCATTCTTGAACTGCAACTCAGCTTCCTTGCGTGACTGCTCTATGGAGAGCTTGGCCGCGTCCATCACCTTCTTAGCCTCAAGAGAAGCCTGAGTTTTGGCCTCATCAATGATCTGAGTCTTGATTCGGGCAGCGTCACGCAGTATTTCAGCCTGTTGCTTTTGAGCTTCAGCTATATATTTCTGTGCCTCTTTGCGAGCACCATCAAGCTGTTCCTTTGCATCGCGGGCATATTCCACACCCTTATCTATAAGTTCGGCGCGGTCATCCATACTCTTGATGATTACGGGCCATGCCCACTTCTTCAATGCCAGGAAAAGCAGAGCGAAGGCAATGAACATCCAAAATATCAAGCCAAAATCCGGCGTGAATAATTCCATGTTGTCTGTCTTAGAGGTTGTGAGTAAAGCTTTGAGTTTTGCACGCACCCGGAGCTGAAAACACTCCGGGGACGCGCTTCATGGATTAATATCCTCTTACTGGATGAATATTGCGAGAGCCGACACAATCACTGCGAAAAGAGCGACACCTTCCACAAGAGCGGCAATCACAATCATATTACTACGGATGTCGCCTGCAGCTTCCGGCTGGCGGGCAATAGCTTCCATAGCAGTGGCACCGATTTTGCCAATGCCGATGCCTGCTGCGATAGCTGCGATACCGGCGCCGAGCGCGCCACCGAAGTTTGCAATAGCGTCTGCTAAAATCATTGAGAACATAACTTTGTTGTGTTTTATTAGTGAATTAATTTATATTTTCTTTAACATTAGCTCAGGCAGATTGAATCTGCTTTCTTTCTGAATCATGCGTCTCTCTTTCATGCATTCCTGATGCTTCCGCGTGACCAGCCTCATGCTCCTCTGTGGAAAGACTGATAAAGATCGTAGACAGCATCGTAAACACGTATGCCTGAATGAAGCTGACTAAGACATCAAGCAGAAGCATGAAGATTGTGAAGATCAAAGAGACTACAGTAACACCTCCCGCAGCAGCCATGCCAAATGCACCAAAGATGAATATCAGCAAAATGAGAGTAATAACAATCATGTGGCCACCCATCATATTGGCAAATAGACGCACGCACAATGCAGCAGGCTTCGTGAAAATTCCAAATATCTCTATGAGCTGCATTATGGGAAGAGGACACTTGAGCCAAATAGGCACATCAGGCCAAAATATCTCTTTCCAGTAATGCTTATTCCCTTTGATGTTTGTCACAAGGAATGTAAGAACTGCCAATACTATAGTCACAGCTATATTGCCTGTAAGATTGGCACCTCCCGGGAAAATAACAATCAAGCCAAGCAGATTCATTACAAGGATAAAGAAGAACGCTGTGAGCAAATAAGGTGCAAACTTAGAAGCCCGCTTACCCAAGGTGTTCTTTATTACTCCATCATAAACGAATTCCACTATCAGTTCCAAGAACCCGCTGCCCCTGCGCGGAGCTTTCATGGGATTCTTCTTATACCATCTTACCACACACATCATGAGAAGAGTGACAACAATGGCAGATATCAGAAGCGCAAGAACGTTCTTAGTGATAGATATGTCAAAGGGCCTGTACTCAAGATAGTGCCCTCCGTCAACCCATATATACTCCGGCAATTCCTGCTCTGCATCAATAGCAGCTACAGAAGAAGATGCGTCATCCACCGGAAGCAATTGCACTACTTTATTCTTATGGCTTTCTGACTTAGAGAGATAAAAGGTATATACCTTGTCTCCATCCTCAATCTTCACAGGCACAGAGACAAGATGATGCTCTATTTTTCCTGTTTCAATATTTTCGGTCTCCACCAATTCCGTGAGCTTAGATGAAGAGAATGAATGCCATGAACCATCATTGGCACGGACAATCACAGGCAGCGGGATACGATATTGGTGCACAAAAGGCACTTCCCAACCATAACCATCGCCAAGATGCTCGAAAATTATCTCTTTCACATCAAGTTTCTCTCCTTCATGATCATTTGCATACGCAACAGAAGTTCCTATGCCTGCAAATATACAGGCAAATAAGAGAAGCAAGCGTGATATGTTAAAACTATTGGTCATGTTGTCAACCGATTAGTCAATATTGAAGAATTGACAAATTGATAATTCTTTTAATCCTATCAGGATATGCAGCACTAAATATATCTCCGCAGTCAATTAATAAATGCAGACTGAAATAACATTGTCATCCACATCGGCTATCCCGCCGGTCACAGGAAACTCCTCACGCGCGCCGTCAGGCTCTGTGTAACAGACCTTGCCTCTTACCAGAACAGAAATCAATGATGCATGATTTTTAAGCACTGTGAAGCTGCCGAGTTCTCCCGGAAGAGTTACCGATGTAACCTCTCCCTCATACATAATTTTCTCAGCGGAAATAACCTTGAGTGTCATATTTAGTATGCTATATTGTCTTATTTAAAATGAATTAGCTGCGTTTAAGCAAGATGCGTAGGCGCGGCCTACATTGAATAGGTGCCTATTGCGGATCAAAAGTTCGCAATTACACCTCTGCAAGCATCTTCTTTCCTTTCTCTATAGCCTCATCAATAGTACCTACATTGAGGAAAGCCTGCTCCGGATATTCATCCATCTCGCCACTGAGTATCATTTTAAATCCTCGTATGGTCTCAGACAAAGGTACCATAACACCGGGCAGACCTGTAAACTGCTCTGCCACATGGAAAGGCTGTGAAAGGAAACGCTGGGCACGACGCGCACGAGCCACAACAAGCTTGTCATCATCGCCGAGCTCATCCACACCCAAGATTGCTATAATATCCTGCAACTCGTTATACTTCTGCAGAAGCTGCTTGACCTGCTGAGCCACATTGTAATGCTCCTCACCAATAATATGAGGATCCAAAATGCGGGAGGTTGACTCCAACGGATCTACCGCAGGATAGATGCCAAGCTCTGAAATTTTTCGGCTAAGCACTGTAGTGGCGTCAAGGAAGCTGAAGGTTGTGGCCGGAGCAGGGTCAGTAAGGTCATCGGCTGGCACATAGATAGCCTGAACTGATGTAATTGAGCCCTGCTTGGTAGAAGTGATACGCTCCTGAAGAATACCCATCTCAGAAGCCAGTGTGGGCTGGTAACCCACTGCCGAAGGCATGCGGCCAAGCAATGCCGATACCTCAGAACCAGCCTGAGTGAAACGGAAAATGTTGTCAATAAACAGGAGCACATCCTTGCCACCGCCATCTTGATCGCGGAATTGCTCCGCAACAGTAAGGCCGGAAAGGGCGACACGCAGACGGGCTCCGGGAGGCTCATTCATCTGGCCGAACACGAGGGTGCTCTGAGAGTTGTTAACCTCCTTCATGTCAACATCCTGAATATTCCAAAGGCCTTTCTCCATGCCTTCTCTAAACTTATCTCCATAGCGAATTACGCCGCTCTCAATCATCTCGCGCAGCAAATCATTGCCCTCACGAGTACGCTCACCCACTCCGGTGAATACAGAGAAGCCGTTATGACCTTTCGCAATATTATTGATCAGCTCCATAATGAGCACGGTCTTACCTACACCGGCTCCGCCGAAAAGACCAATCTTGCCACCCTTACTATATGGCTCAAGAAGATCGATCACCTTAATACCGGTAAAGAGAATCTCGGTAGAGATTGCCAAATCCTCAAAAGCAGGAGCAGGCTGGTGAATGGCACGCATATTCTCCTTCTTGAGTTCAGGAAGATGGTCGATAGGCTCACCGATAACGTTGAGCAGACGCCCCTTCACCTGCGCACCGGTAGGGACAGATATAGGATGCCCGAGATTTTCAACTTTCACACCACGACGCAGACCATCGGTACTCTCCATGGCCACACAGCGCACGGTGTCTTCACCTATGTGCTGCTCTACCTCAAGAATAAGAGTTTCGCCGTTGTCTCGCTCTACCTTGAGAGCCGAATAAATAGGAGGTATGGCCTCTTTACCGCCCTCAAAAGAGACGTCGATTACCGGGCCGATCACCTGAGTCACTGTACCGAAATTAGCGCTCATAACTAATTAAAAGTATATTGCTTGTGTTAATATTCAGAATTATGTTTCAGAAGGTAGATGGTAATCAATTTAAGGAATACGAGCTATAAGAGCTTCCGATACAAATAAATTACGTCATCACCTGATAAATCTCGCAATTAGAAGTGCCAGCCGAGTGTAGTGCAGAGTGCCATTACAACAAGGTTCAGCAACGCAAGAGGCATAAGATATTTCCACTCAAATGCAAGCATCTGGTCGATACGGATACGAGGGAATGTCCATTTAAACCATATGATAACAAAAGAGAAGAAGAAAGCCTTGCCAAGGAACCATACTATACCGGGAATATAATCCATTACAGCATTGAAGCCATCCCAACCGCTTACATGGAAAGGCATCCAACCGCCCAGGAACATGAGAGAGGCTATGCCCGACACGATAAAGAGGTTCAGATATTCAGCCAAATAGAAGAAGCCGAAATGAATACCGGAGTATTCGGTGTGGTAACCTGCCGTAAGCTCATGCTCTGCCTCAGGAAGGTCAAAGGGGCCACGGTTGGTCTCCGCTGTAGCCGCCACTACATATATAAGACATGCTATAATCGCGGGAATATGCCCAGTAAATATAAACCATCCTCTCTCCTGTGCCCAGACAATCTCTTCAATGTTCATTGTGCCGGCAAAAAGAACCATAGTGATTATAGCCAAGCCAAGTGAGAGCTCATAGCTCACCATTTGCGCGCCGGAACGCATTGCACCGATAAGGGTGTATTTATTATTGGAAGCCCAACCTGCAAGCAAAATGCCGAGTATACCCACTGAGCTTACAGCCAAGACAAAGAAGATACCTATATTATAGTCAATTATCTGCATCCCTCTGCCCCATGGCAGACAAGCCAACATTGTGACAGAAGCCGTGATTATTATATAGGGAGCGAGGCCAAACAGAAATTTATCTGTGCCTTTAAGTGGTATCAATTCCTTGATAAGAATCTTAAACATGTCGGCAAACACTTGCAGGACACCCCAATAGCCAACGCGCATTGGGCCGAGACGACACTGGAACCAGGCACAAAGCTTGCGCTCATAAAGAATGTAGAACAGAGCCAGCACAGTGTAAGCGCCGAGTACGCACAAGGCTATAATGATGCACTCTATGAGCACCACGGCCCAATCTGCATTAGGCAGCAAGCCTGACAGAAAGTTATTGACCCAACTTGTGACTACACTAAAGTCAAACATATTTCTTAGAATTGTGTATCTATAAAGATGATTAATATAAAGAGACTAGGCTATTATCGCCAATTTGCGTATTATCTGTCAATGTCAGGAATTACGAAGTCAAGCGCAGCGCCAATCACAATAAGATCGGCAATCATATTGCCCTTGCATGTAAGATCCATAACACCCACAAGGTTAAAACAGGGACTTTGGAAGTGCATGCGATAAGGAGTCTTTTCTCCCTTGCTTTCAATATACACTCCGAAAGCTCCGCGACTTGCCTCCACCTGCTGATACCAACGTCCTTCAGGGAGCTTGACAATCTTGGGCACCTGGCAACGAATCTCTCCCTCGGGGATATTATCCACAAGCTGCTCAAGGATTTTGACGCTTTCTTCCATCTCACGCATTCTCACCATGTATCGTGCGTAGGAATCACATCCTGACTCAAGGACTTCATCGAAGTCAAGTTCAGAATAGATGGAATAGGGATGCTTCTTACGTGTGTCACAACTCCAGTTGGATCCGCGACCAGAGGGCCCTGTTATATTATAATTAATCGCCTCATCAGTGGAAAGCATACCCACACCAACCATGCGATTACGAGCTATAACATTGCCGGAGAATACTTTATGATATTCGGCGAGAGCCTTGGGCATTGCTGCACAAAGAGCTTTCACATCTTTTACAAAATCAGGATGCAAGTCTGCTATTACTCCGCCTATCACGTTATAGTTCATGCTCATACGCGCACCGCAAGTCTTCTCAAAAATATCAAGCACCATTTCGCGCTCACGGAAACCGTAGAAGAAACAAGTAGTGGCGCCCATATCCATTGATGTACAGCCGAATGCAAGCAAGTGAGAGGAGATACGCATGAGTTCATCCATCATCACTCGTATCACCTGCGCCCTGCGAGGCACTTCAAGGCCGAGAGCCTTCTCGATGCACATGCAGAGACAATGACGGTTCATATGCGCCGCCATGTAGTCCATGCGGTCAGTGAAATGCAATGTCTGGGGATATGTAAGCCCCTCTGAAAGCTTTTCTATACCGCGGTGAATATATCCTGAAACGACGTCTACCTTCGTTACAGTTTCTCCATCGATTGCAGCGCGGAATCGCATAACACCGTGAGTAGATGGGTGCTGAGGGCCTATATTAACCACATAGTCATCGGGAGCAAACACCTTTGTCTCCACGCGCTTAATCGAGCCATCTGGCATTTCTACAAGAGTGTGCGAATCATCCTCATTCTCTTCATCATCCATGCGAATGGGATTAAGATCCGGATTGGCATCGTAATCCTTACGAAGCGGGTAACCTACCCAGTCATTGCGAAGGAAGAAACGGCGCATGTCGGGATGACCGATAAATTCAATGCCGTAGAAATCATACACCTCGCGTTCCTGGAAATTAGCGACTTTCCACAAGTCGCTCACGGTGTGAATCATCGGCTTCTCCCGATCGGAAACAGCGACCTTCACAGCGAGCATCTCCCAGTTGCGGGCAGTGGAAGTGAAGTAATAGATTACACCGAGTGAGTCCTTCCAATCCATACCTACCAACGCGGTAAGCACATCGAAGCTGAGGCCTGCATCTTCCTTAAGAGCCACTGCGAGCTTACGCCATTCTTTCTCAGGAACTGAGACCAATAGGCAATCACCCTCTTCATAAGTGGCGGAAGGGCATATTTTGCTGATTTTCTCTTGAAGATTAGCCATTATATAATTGTGTAATGCTGAATTTAGTTAATAGTTTAGAGTTGGATAAATTCCTGCAGGATCAATACTTGCCTACTTCACTTGAATGCTTTGCAAAGAATTCATCGATTTTTTCTTTGCGATTGGCCACGCCAAAGAATTTCTGAACCTTGATCTTTCGCTGAAGCTGCATCAATCCATAGAACATAGCTTCGGGGCGCGGAGGACAACCCGGAATATACACATCCACAGGAAGAATCTTATCTACTCCCGGAAGAACGCAATAGGAATTTTTAAACGGGCCGCCTGAAACCGCACATGCGCCACAGGCAATCACGTATCGAGGCTCGGCAAGCTGCTCATAAAGGCGACGCAGAACCGGAGCCATACGGTGAACGATCGTGCCCTGCACCATAATATAGTCGGCCTGACGGGGCGAGTTACGCGCCACCTCAAAGCCGAAGCGTGCCATATCATATCGGGCAGCGCCAAGACACATGAACTCAATAGCACAGCAGGACGTGCCGAAGCACAGAGGCCAAAGCGAATTGGCACGCCCCCAGTTGATAAGCTGATCCAGCTTACCTACAACTACATTTGCACCTGTAGCATTGAGTTCTTCTACGAGTGAGTCAATATAAGCATTATCCTTGAAGTCTTCATGCTTCATTGAGCGGATAGCGGGTGACTTTACTGCCATTTGAGCGCTCCTTTCCGCCAGGCATACGCCAAGCCTAAGATTAATATAAACATAAATACCGCGATCGCAATAAGCCCATTGGGGCCGAGTGACCGGCAGATTACCGCCCACGGATACAGAAACACTGTTTCTACATCAAAGACAAGGAACAGAATTGCAAACAGATAATAACCTACCTTAAATTGCAACATCGACTCGCCACGAGTGGGAATACCACACTCATAGGGTTCCGATTTTTTTACTGAAAAGCTTCGCGGGGAGATAAGACGGGCGATCAAAAGCGCAGCAAAAACGAGACCGATACCGGTAAGCACAGCCGTAATTGCCAAATCGCCGTTACTTATACCTAAGAGAAGGTTCATATTAATTATTTGAGTATTAATGTGTTATGCGGTTTATAAAATCGACTGATTTCCAATAGGAAACATTCTGACGGCAAAGTTACTAAAAAAACTTAAAACTCGGAAATTTTGGGGCAACAAAATTTCCGAGTTAATGTTCACTTAATGACTGCAAATTTCATTCAAGTGGAGAATGGAAATAAAATTTACTCGATGCAGCCGCCAGAAGAGTTCTCATCTTTCAGTATGCAAGAAGAGGACAAGAGCCGATCCACACGTCTGTCTCAAATACAGATCTCACACACGAAAGACGGCTCTGATACCGGCATTTATTTGGCTTCCTGCACACGATAAGAACCCGTAAAGCGGCCCTTATATTTATTTGCCACGGTATATTCTATCTCGCATGAAGTATACAGGCTATTGGTAGGATGCATTTCTATTTCATCAAATACATACTGCGGATACTCTACCTCATTCGACCCTACACCTACAGAAGGTATTACATTCTTACCTGAGATGGTATATCCATGTTCATGAGAAGTCTCAAGCTTAAGCCCACGGAGATTCACTGCCGCAAGAGCAGGCATGAGATCCGCAAAACGGGCATTATATATAACAAGGTCGGCCGTCATGTTCTTTAAGTCGAGAGTTATATAATAGAGAGGCTCATAGAAAGTAGATTCTACCTCCTCCGACTTAATCTGATACTGAGTGACAGTAGTTCCACCATAATAGGCTATGTGGGGGATAACAGTAACCGTATATTCGCCTCCCACCCTAAACATGGATGCGACAATAGTTCCCATTGGAGGGGTTCCTCCTGCATTTCCTCCTGTATTGGAGAAGTAGTAATAGTTGTTGATCAACTCTGCACGATAATCACGGATCACCTGCCCGGACTCTGCATTGAAATTGGAGATGTAACGCAGAGACCAGTCAATTTCTCCTGAAGCAAAAATATCCGGAGTGGTGAATGAGAGATTATCACCGGAGGGAAGCGTAAAGCTCTTCACATCCACTCGCCACACTCCGCCCTCTGCCAGATACTGTGTGATCTTCATTGGCATCTGAGTGATCACACCAGGCTGATGCTCATCGGTAGGCATCACGACAACAGGCCATTCACCAGATAAGTTCCGAGTGTTGGGAGTGTTCTTCTCATCATCACTGCAACCGGTAGCCGCCAAGACAAGGAGCATAGCCGGAAATATAACTTTCTTCATATCTAAAAATTTTGTTGTATATATATTATTGTGTATATATTATAGGTATAAATTGAGGGTTACGCCAAAATCAATAGGACGGCCACGCTGCACGAACTCATTTGACATCGACACAAAATAGAACGTATAATATCGTGTATCCGTAAGATTCTCCCCCCATAACTGCACCGAGAATTTCGGAGTAGAATATTCTATCGAAGCTCCTAAACACGCATAGAATGCCTGAGACACATCGTTGCGCTCATTCCAGTATATCCTGCCATTGCCACGCACATTTGCATTAAACATAAGGGTTGACTTGTAATCAAGACGGCATTTATATGTCCCGCTGACAAAAAAAGTATTACATGGCGCATAAGGAATATGCTTACCCCTGAACTGCTCTTTTCCGTTGAAAAAATTCCGAAATCGAGCATCGGTATAGCCATATGAGACATTCAATTCAAATACCTCCACAGGATTCCAGCGAGAAGACAATTCCAGGCCATAGGAACGTGTGCGCCCAGCATTAGTCATTATGCGTCCCGTGGTAGTGCCATCCGGGAACATAGTAAGCTGCTGATCCTTCACATCTATATAAAAGAGCGTTGCCTCGGCACGCAGGCGGCCATCATTAGTGGAGACTCGGGCCCCCAACTCATAATTCCAGCTCTGCTCCGGCGCATAGCTCACTATATCATCCACATCATAACGCTTGCCTATACCCATTTGCCACATGAGCTGCTGTTGCAACACGTCACTGAACATCTGTGTATTGTAACCACCGCTCTTATACCCCTTGGCTATCGAGGCATAAGCTTCCACTGTGGCACTGCCGGCGTAAAACCTGCGGGTCGCACTCACCTTGGGCAGCAACTGCAGAAATGATTTGCTTAACTCTCCATGCTCATCTATCAGTATAGGGACATCCCTGTAATGAGTCATTGGCCCCACAGCCTCAGGACGGTAAAAGATCTCATAAGCCGTAGATGTATGGCTGTTATATGCCAATGAGGCATGTTCATAATCAAGCCTGAGAGCAGCAGTAAGAATCCAATCGCCGAGATTAAACTTACTGTTATGGTAAACAGCGACGCCATACGATGGATTAGAAAAAGTGCTATTCAGCAAGAAAGAGCGTTCCTTCCAGCGGATGGGATAATATTCATTCGCCTCATTGCGATGTTTCTCGATAAGCTCGGATATGCCGGTATCATGAAAAGTGACGGGCGCATCCATGTGCAAATGCCTGTAGAAAGCAAATGCCCCGGCGATCCAGGAATACCAATCTCCCACTTCGGCCGACGCCACAAAATCCTGCGTGAGCGCATTCTCACGCTTTGCCTGGAGAAGTATGAAATAATCCCGTGGGAGAAAATCCTGATCCAGGCGCATAGCGTCATCCAGATATTGCCAGGAAGTTATCGATGAGAAAGTGACATTACCCGGACGCCACCTTATAGTAAGGCCATCATTAAGAGCTGTACGGCGATATGAGCATGTATCATTATATGCAATCTGACCTGTCTTTACATACTCATATGGATAGCCACCCTGTTGCAACCACGAGGCAGCAAATGTGTTGATCATTGTAATGAAAGAAGAAGGATGCCATTGCAACTTCACACGAGCGGAGACACTATGCTCATCATCACACTTCTTGCCGGTAAACTGATTTGTAAAAAAACCGTCAGAACCTCCGCCCCTCAGCGTCGCACTCAAGCCCAACGAAGAATTTAACCTTGTATAATACCCTGCCCCAAGCCGCCATGTGTTAGCCCGTCCATAACGAGCCGAGGCCCGCAATCCTTGATATTCAAATGGCGAAAGAGTAGTGATATTGATCACCCCAGCCATTGTGTTGCGTCCATATAGAGTGCTCTGTGGCCCCCTCACTACTTGCATAGAGGAAATATCCTGCAGATCAAAATCATAAGAGTCCTTGTTCATAAACGGGACGTTATCTACCGTAAGGCCAACTGATGGCTGGTCTATACGCGCTCCTATTCCCCTCACATAAATTGATGATGTGATGCGGCTCCCATAATCAGGCACAAAAAAATTAGGCACCACATCGGTAGCCCCTTTTAAGCTCTCGATGCGAAGACGCTCTGCCTCCTTTTCTCCTATATATGTAGAGGCCGATGCCGAAGCAATAGAGGATCCGCCCTTGATCGCAGTGACAGTAACAGCCTCAAGCGACACAGTGTCAGACACTTCCAAGGCTCCAGCCCTGAATATCACAAGTGTTATACCTAATATTAACAGCCACAAATTTTTTTTCATGTTGCAAAGATAGTAATTACATGCTTAATCAAAAATACCAAGAACTTGTGATGCCTCTCCCTCACATTCAGCATTTACCCGCCCTTAATATTTACATAAATTAAAAGTGGAATGTTGGTCAATCGGAATTTCTTAGCTAACTTTGCAAAAAATATTGCCCTCGCGATTATGTATAACCCCGAATTTGATTTCAGCGATATTTGCCCTTATGATGACTCTGTGTTCCAGTGCAAGATGCAGGCACTGGTGCAGGATCCGGGATTTCTGCACGCACTCAACTACTGTGTGCCCTCCGATGCCGTTGCCCCACTCAAGGAAGAAATGCTGAAAATTACCAACAAACATGATTTTCAGCGCCAAATCATGTTTCCTTTTCTGGAAATGCTTGCAAAGACTACGACTGCAGGCATTACTATAGGAGGCACTAAAAATTATAATTCGGGTCTAAACTATACTTTCATCACCAATCACAGGGATATTGTGCTCGACGCCTCATTCATGAACCTTGCTTTCCTGCGTCAAGGCATCCCTACTACCGAGGTGGCCATCGGCAATAACTTGCTGATATACGACTGGATCACAACTCTTGTGCGTCTCAATAAGAGCTTTATCGTGAAGCGCGACACCGGTATGCGCGAAGCCTTGATGGCCGCCAAAAAATTATCGGCCTACATACATCACACCATTCTCGGCAAAGGAGAAAGCGTGTGGATCGCCCAGCGGCAAGGACGAGCAAAAGACAGCTCCGACCACACTCAAGAAGCTCTCGTAAAGATGCTTGCTTTAGGAGGCCAGGGATCTTTCATGGAGCGCATAAAAGAAATTAACCTGATGCCTGTGGCCATAAGCTATGAGTATGATCCCAACGACTATCTCAAAGCGCGTGAGTTTCTTATGAAACGCCGCGACCCCGAATTCAAGAAGAGTCAGAAGGATGATCTCTTCTCAATGGAAACAGGTCTGCTGCAACATAAAGGCAAAGTGCACTTTCAGCTCACACCACGCATAAATGCCCGCATAGATGAAATCGGTAATTTCAGAGACAACAATGTGGCAGCAAAATATGTAGGTCGCATAATTGATAATGCGATTCACCGCAGCTATGAAATATTCCCTATCAATTATGTGGCATATGATCTTCTGAACAACAGCCATCGGTTTGCAGAAAAATACGATAACAGCCACCGGGTGGATTTTGAAGACTATGTAGCCCGGCAGATAAGCAATATTGAACTCTCTGACCTCACCTCCGAAGAGATGGAATACTTGCGCAAGATGATGCTCGTAATGTATGCCAACCCTCTCACCAACAAACTCCGCGCACTTCTCGGCGGAATGGAGTAATCCAATATTATCTTGATAATCTGAATAATGAGATTACCATTGCTCATAGGGGTGCTATTGATCGCAATCAGCATCTTAATAGATATTTATATATATTTCAGCATACCCCGCAAGAAGCTGTTGACGCGCATGTCATCGCGCCTTCTCTATGGCATAAGCTCTGTAATATCCATCTCTCTTATAATCACGGTTGTACTCTGGCCCAAGCGTGATCTTGAGTCTTCCCTGCTGCCCATAATGTGGCTGCTATATGCGTGGATAAGCATCTATATCAGTAAATTGGTCGCATGCACATTCTCATGGATCGGTCTTATTCCATCCATCTTCCACCGCAAAAAATGGCCGTTGGGTAAATATGTTGGTCTGCCGATAGGATTCTTGATATTCCTTGCCATGTGGTATGGCGCTCTATGGGAGCGCCATAATATCGATGTACAAGAAATTACAATCGAATCAGCACGCATTCCCAAAGCATTTGACGGCTACCGCATTGTGCAATTCTCTGATGCCCATGTAGGCACATGGGGCAACGATACTGCTTTCATATCAAGTCTTGTCAATAAAATCAATTCACTTGACCCTGATATCGTAGTGTTCACCGGTGATATTGTCAATCGCAAGACGGATGAGATTATTCCCTTCATATCCACCCTCGGAAGACTCCGGGGGCGACATGGCGTATATTCAATCATGGGGAATCATGACTACGGGCTATATGTAGATTGGCCATCGGAAGAAGCTCACACCAAGGATACACAATGGCTACGCAACATACAGCGCGATATGGGTTGGCAACTACTGGATAATCAGCATATCTCCCTAAAGGAGGGTAATGACAGCATAATCCTGGCAGGAGTGGAAAACTGGGGCGAACCCCCTTTCCCCTCATTCGGAAAGCTTGATGAGGCTATAGCAGGAGTATCTCCCGATGATTTCACTGTTCTGCTTAGCCACAATCCCATGCATTGGCATAACATTGTGCGAGAATGCAGCAATGTAGACCTCACTCTGGCGGGACACACTCATGCCATGCAGATGCGCATTATCACTCCTTGGCGCAATTACAGCCTCTCCGGCCTTAAATATCCCGAATGGGAAGGTCTTACATCCTATAAGCGTAACGACGGATTTCTAAGCAGAGTATATGTTAACATAGGTTGTGGCGAGGTGGGATTCCCCGCACGCATAGGAGCTATGCCGGAAATAACTGTCATTACATTGAAATCATCACGTTAACAGATATTATTCCAAGTAGGGAGCAAACTCCCGGCCTGTCAATCAAGGTGCAACGTGAGGCCCTCGTAAGCAGCCTGCACATTGGGGAATATCTCTCGGGCCTCTTCTTCAAAAAGAGTATCATCCTTGTATCGGGAAGAATAATGACCCAATAACAATTGCCTCGCCCCCGCATCACGTGCCACCTTGGCAGCCTCCTCAGCCGTGGAATGCCCGCGCTTTCGCGCATCTGCCCTATTTGCCTTAAGATACGTCGATTCATGATACAGGATATCAACCCCTCCTATCTTGGCAGCTATGTCAGGCATATATGCCGTATCGCCTATATGCGCGTATGAATATGACGGGGTGGCAGGACGGGTAAACAGCTCAGATGAAATGATTCTACCATCGGGCTTTACATACGGCTGCCCACTCTTCACCGCAGCATACATTGACAGAGGCAATCCATGAAACTCAGCCGCTGCCCGGTCAAGATGCCTCGCCTTGGGCTTCTCTTCAAACACATAGCCTACACATGGCACCCTGTGACGCAAAGGGATCGTACGCACCGTCATAATATCATCTTCATAAATCACGGCCTCCTCAGGCTTAATGATATTAAAGCGTATATCATAAGGCATGTCATTACAAAAATAATCGAATATCCCTCTCAGCACTCTTTCTCCCTCTGCAAACGTGTGTATCGTAACGTGTCCTTCCCTGCCCATAAGCCCCATGGTGCCTATAAGTCCGGGAAGGCCAAACACATGATCTCCATGAAGATGTGTAAGGAAAATATGATTCAGCCGGGTAAATTTCAGCCCCTTACGCTGCATCCCGAGCTGTGCGCCCTCTCCACAGTCGATCATGTAAAGCTTTTCGCGCACATTCACAACAGTGCATGAAGGCGTATGGCGCAGTGATGGGCGCGCACTTCCGCAACCAAGTATATTGATGGAAAACGTAGACATATTTCCTACATCTGAATATAATCCTTAGCCAGTCCACCGGTACCGGTTTCCTTATACAGAGAAGGCAGATCATGCCCGGTCTCCTTCATCACATTAATCAGCTTATCGAAACTCACTCGATGCACACCATCGGTAAGTGAAGCATATATATTGGCATCAAGAGCACGCGCGGCAGCGTAAGCATTCCGTTCAATACACGGAATCTGCACAAGGCCACACACCGGATCGCAAGTCATGCCGAGATGATGCTCAAGACCCATCTCTGCTGCGTATTCAATCTGGGCGGGACTCCCCCCGAAGAGCTGACATGCCGCAGCCGCAGCCATAGCGCAAGCCACACCTACTTCTCCCTGGCAACCTACTTCAGCACCTGATATCGAGGCATTCTGCTTGACAACATTACCGAACAGGCCTGCCGTAGCTAACGCCCGTATTATATGCTCCTCGGTGTAATTACGCGACTTCCATATGTGGTATAATACGGCAGGCAGTACGCCGCATGATCCGCAAGTGGGAGCTGTGACAATCACACCGCCACTGGCATTCTCCTCACTCACTGCCAATGCATATGAGAATACCAGCGCACGGGTGCGCAAATTATCCTTATATCCCTGTGCCTTGGTATTATATGTAAAGGCTTTACGGCGCAGATTCAATGGGCCCGGCAAGCGGCCTTCCGTGTTAAGTCCGCGCTCCACTGCCTCCTTCATTGTGTGCCACACTGTGCGCAAATACTCTTTTATGTTCTTTCCTTCACATTGCTCCACATACTCCCAGTAGCAACGCCCCGTACGCTCACAATATTCAAGAATATCAGTCATATGGTCAAGATCATAAATCTCAGCCTGTCCGCCACGGGATTTGCCCTCTTCTTCAAGCGCTCCGCCTCCCACGCTATAGACAGTCCATTCATCCGAAGGGAAACCGGCTTCATTAAGAGAGCGAAAGGTCATGCCATTAGGATGATAAGGCAGGAATACATCCGGCTTCCATATAATCTTCACTGGCATTTCACTTTTCTCCAATGTCTCAGTAATAGCCACATCAGTCATGTGGCCTTTGCCTGTCGCAGCCAGAGATCCGTAAAGCACCACTTCATATGCCGAGGCTTTGGGATGTGTCTTAAGAAACTGCTCGGCCGCAGACCGCGGCCCCATGGTATGACTGGAAGATGGTCCGGTACCTATGCGGTAAATTTCGCGAATTGATTTCATAAGGATAACTTTTCTTCTTCGAAACTATCTGAATTGGCCTGTCACAGTGCCACCAAGACCTTAACAAGCGGATTGATAATCCCTCATGTCTTGTCGAGCCACAATGATTCATGGAAGGCCACAACGGTCACTGCAACAACCTAAAATACAGGGATATATTAATTTTTAACAGCTTTCTTATAGAGTGCTTGAATTTAAATGATTTATCACGGATAGCCATCTCTGAGTGATTTCAGCAAGTTGAAAAGGGAGCATAGCCGGCTATGCTATCGATGAAACTTGGCTGAAAGCGCCCGAAAGTGCCGCTGGGATGAAATAAAGAATCCTGCCGGAGGTGCTGAATGCTTAATTCAGTTTAAATTCAACCACTTTCTTAATGCAAAGGTAATTATTTATCGGGGAATATGCAAAAGAGAAGACTCTTCCTCCAGGGCAACCGCATCAAAATTTTGCTTTAAGTAGCATGTCGGTCAGATAGTCGT
>CAJTTA010000013.1 GCA_910579305.1 uncultured Muribaculaceae bacterium | reverse complement strand
TTAATAATGCCTAAATCTTTATAATTTTTGTAGATTCCGATGCGGTTGCCCTGTGTTAGGTAATGTTGATTTGCAGATATGAGAGATTATATCTAACTTTGCATTGAATTTTACGTATTTTTTTGTTTAGGGTGAAGTTCTATCTATAGAATGCTTGAATCACTCTGTTAGATCTTTAATTATGAGACTACTTCTGAACGCCTGCATCATAGTGTTGATAACATTATGTGTTTCGTGCATCGAAAAAAGTAAATATAATGAAGGTGAAGAGACGTCTGATTCCGTAACTGTTGTGACTCCAGAGGCAGATGACTTCGATTCAGCACAGGCGGAAGAAGCCAAGCCTGCAGAGGATGAGTTGCCGGAACGTTATGTGGCGTATTCCAGCAATGAGGCGATAGAACTTATGAATTCCTTACCCGATGCAGAGTTGTACCGCCAGGGAATCCTGCCTAAAATGAGTCAGGAATGTCTTAAATACGCCATGCGTTTGCTCAATGAGGCGCATAATGGATTCCTGATTGTAGATAAGGATGCAATGAAAGTAGTGTTGTATGACCGTTATGGACGGGAGCAGCTTCGCTATGGCATAGCATGTGGCAAGGGTTATGGCACAAAGCATGGCAAGGGCGACAGCCGCACGCCCGAGGGCTTCTTCTCAGTGCAGGGAATATATGACAGTACGGACTGGCTTTTCCGGGATGATAACGGGAAAGTGTCTAAAGTAAAAGGCCAGTTCGGACCTCGCTTCATACGCCTTTCCATTCCCGGAACTTCTCAGATAGGTATACATGGCACCTGTGCCCCGTGGTCAATAGGAGCGCGATGCAGTCATGGATGCATACGAGTGAAAAATGAGAATATAATGGAGCTTGTGCAGCACGTCACTCCCGGCATGCCGGTAATAGTATCTCCGTCTCGTAAGGATGAAAGGGTAAATATTAGAGAAGGATATGATATACCGTGGGTATCAGTGCATCACACGACAGGCCGCAAGTCAATAGACCCGGCTACAGTAAAGCAGGAGCCTCAGCATACTGAAGAGACTCCTGAGATTAAGGCAGATGCAGATACGACAGAGGTATTGCCTGAGCCACTTCCTGCAGACACGGTCGTTGTGGCGGAGTGAGCAGCTTCGAAGATGTGACAGCTTCTTTACCGGCGTAGTGGGCAAGATGCATCTCTGGATGGCTGACGCCGGGAGCATAGGCTAATGCGACCGTTGTACCACACAGTGGAATATCTCATTCTCGTTATGCATCATCTCTTCAAGCAGATTGCGATATGCGTCTATGTCCGTCAATGGTTTTCCTGCCACGCCGCTGCGTGTAGCCGCCTTGGCTACTTCCGGCGCCACGACGGAGAGCAGCCGAGGATCGAATGGAGTGGGCAGGATATACTCCGGCCCGTATGACATGTCCTCCCTTCCATATGCTGCTTTTACTTGGGATGGCACAGGCTCTTTGGCCAAAGCTGCCAACGCATATACAGCCGCATGCTTCATCTCTTCATTTATACATGATGCCTGGGAGTCAAGAGCTCCTCTGAATATATAAGGAAATCCCAGCACATTGTTTATTTGATTAGGCAAGTCGCTGCGACCGGTGGCAAATATGAGATCGGGACGCGCATTCATGGCAAGTGTGTATGATATTTCAGGATCAGGATTTGCCAATGCGAAGACAATAGGTCTGTCAGCCATAGATCTCAAAATTTCCGAAGAGAGCACATCCTTCACCGATAGGCCGAGAAATACATCTGCAGCAACCAGAGCCTCGGGAAGAGTATGCAGATTCTGATCTGTGGCAAATTGTTGTTTAAGCGCGTTTAACCCGGTTCTGTCATGCCTTATCACCCCCTTTGAGTCGCACATCACGATGTGCTCTTTCGGCATGCCGAGACTCATGAGCATTCTTGTGCAGGCTATGGCGGCTGCACCGGCTCCATTCACCACCATACGCACATCTTCAATCTTTTTCCCCTGCAGTTCAAGAGCATTAAGCATTCCGGCGGCGACAATAATGGCCGTGCCGTGCTGGTCATCATGCATTATGGGGATATTGCATTCACGCTTGAGACGCTCCTCGATCTCAAAGCATTCCGGCGCTTTTATGTCTTCAAGATTTATGCCTCCGAATGTAGGCGCCACAGCTTTCACAGTATCGATGAATTTTTCCACATCAGTGGTGTCAAGCTCAAGATCAAAGGCGTTTATTCCGGCAAAGACCTTAAACAGCAACGCCTTACCCTCCATGACCGGCTTGGCTGCCAAAGGGCCTATATTCCCCAGCCCGAGCACAGCTGTGCCATTGGATATAATAGCCACAAGATTGCCCTTGCCCGTATATTTCCACACATCAGCTGCGTCCGCGTGGATAGCTTCACATGGCACTGCTACGCCGGGGGAATAAGCGAGTGACAGATCACGGGCGGATGAATAGGGTTTTGAGGGCAGTATTTCGATCTTCCCCGGAGAGGGAAATTCATGATAATGCAGAGCGTCTTCTATTGTAATTTCCATAATATAGAGGTTTGTGATATATGGTTTAACCCTTTTAGTGGGGTGAAAGTTTGCAGAGGAAGCGGGAAATTTGTAATTTTGCAGTCTGATTTTTTCTGATGAATATTGATCCCTGTAATACAGATAACCCCAAAGATCCATCGGCATCCTCCGATGGCGTATGCGTGCGTCCATTATGGCGGTTCCTATATCTTCTTGTAGCGCCGCTTACAGGATGGAAGCGCATTAAGAATGCCGCGTATTCATCATATTCTTTTGCCCGCCATCTATTCTTCCCACTGCTGGCACTTATGGCAGTCTCAAGATTTGCGCTTCTGATATATGATCCGGAAGAGACATTGGTGCATTGTCTGCAGATGTCCATAAGCCTGTTTGTAGCCGGATTTGCCGGATACTATTCCATAGTGGCGCTCGGACGCACATTTCTGCCGCCCGTTGCAAGAGAAAAAATTGATACGCCGTTTGGTAAAGTATATGTCATGACCTGCCTTTCGGTGCTTGCACTCGCCATAAGCATCCTTGAACTGGTGCCGGGGCTTGGAGTCATCTTCATAGTAGTGCCCATATATGCTTCCTATCTTATGGTAAAGGGAGTGCGGTTCCTAAGAGTGCCGAGGCATGAAGAAATGCCGGTAGCCATACTCATGACTCTACTCATGCTTGCGGTGCCGATGGTGATATTTTTCATTCTTGAATGGCTTATGCCTGCCGCTCAGACAGGTACGGCCGCTTATTAACAGCCTATAGTTATGCCTCAACAGCAAATCAATATAAAGAACCGCCGCGCGACTTTCGATTATGAAATATCGGATACCTACACAGCCGGCATAGTGCTCACCGGTACCGAGATTAAATCCATACGTCAGGGCAAGGCCTCTCTCGTGGATTCCTATTGCATCATAGAGAGAGGAGAGGTATGGGCCAAGAATACTAATATCTCAGAGTATTTTTATGGCAGCTACAATAATCATTCTGCCCGCCGTGACAGGAAACTGCTGCTGAATCGTAAGGAAATTGCCAAGCTTGAAAAAGCATGTGCGGATCCGGGGTTTACCATAGTGCCACTGCGCATCTTTATCAGTGAGCGTGGTCTTGCAAAGATGGTGATAGGAGTGGCGCGCGGCAAGAAAGCTTATGACAAGCGTCAGTCCTTGCGTGAGAAAGATGACCGGCGTGCGATGGATCGTGTGCTTAAGAATAAGTAAATTCAATATTGAAGCGATGGCAACGGCCGTACGCTTCTTTTTTATTAATGCAGTGATTAAAAGATGGAACTCATAAAGCATGAATGCGGGGTGGCCATGGTGCGGCTTCTCAGACCCCTGGAGTATTATAAGGACAAATACGGCACAGAGCTGTATGGTCTCAATAAGCTTTATCTGCTCATGGAAAAGGAGCATAACAGAGGCCAGGAAGCCGCGGGAATAGGCTGTGTGAAGATGGATGTGGAGCCGGGAAAGGAGTATATTTTCAGAGAGAGAGCAGAAGGAGCCTCAGCCATACAACAGATTTTTGAGATAGCGCACAGGAGTATAGATTCCGCCCGCAGGCATGGCGAGCAACCTCCATTTGTAGGCGAGGTGTATATGGGCCATCTTAGATATTCCACTACAGGACGATCCGGTCTTAACTATGTGCATCCTTTCATGCGCAGGAATAACTGGAGTGCGCGCAATATGTTGTTGTGCGGCAACTTCAACATGACAAATGTCGATGAAATATTTGCACAGATCACAGCCACAGGGCAGCATCCGCGTCTCTATGCCGATACGTTTATATTGCTCGAGCAGCTTGGCCACGCTCTCGACCGGGAGAATGAGCGACTTTTCGGCATCCATCATGCAGCAGGCGAGACAGGCATGACTCTTGCCACTTCAATAGCCCGCGAGCTCAATACGGCCAATATGTTGCGCCGATGCGCGCCTACATGGGATGGTGGCTATGTCATATGTTCCATTATAGGTAATGGGGATATGTTAGCGATGCGCGATCCCAAGGGAATTCGCCCGGCCTTTTATTATGCCGATGATGAAGTTGTGGTGGTGGCATCGGAACGACCGGTGATACAGACTGCCTTTGACCTCCGCACATCTCAGGTGAACGAACTCCGCCCGGGCTCAGCGATAATAGTGGATCGCGACGGAACATGGCGCATCGAGCAGATTCTTCCTGAGGCTGATAACAAGCGTTGCTCCTTCGAACGCATTTATTTCTCGCGCGGATCAGATGCCGACATCTACCGGGAGCGGAAAGCACTTGGACGTCTGCTGGTGCCTCAGGTGCTTGAGGCCATAGGGCATGATGAGGAAAACACAGTGTTTTCATTTATACCGAATACGGCCGAAGTCGCTTTCCATGGCCTGATAGAAGGTCTTGAGGATTTCCTTATCAATAAGAAGATTACCGATATACAGAGCCTGGTATCTTCAGGAGAATTAGACCGCGAGCACCTGGAGCGCATTCTCATGCAGCGCATAAGGCGCGAAAAGATAGCGATTAAGGATATAAAATTGCGCACGTTCATCGCCGAAGGTGCGAGCAGGGATGATCTTGCCTCGCATGTGTATGATGTCACATATGGCTGTGTGCGTTCCGGCAGCGATAATCTTGTGGTGATTGATGACTCCATCGTGAGAGGCACGACCTTGCGGCAAAGTATCATACGTATTCTCGACCGCCTGCATCCGCGCAAGATAGTAGTAGTGAGCAGCGCGCCTCAAGTGCGTTACCCCGATTGCTATGGCATCGACATGAGCCGCATGGCAGAATTTATTGCTTTCCGCGCAGCCGTAGAGTTGCTCAAGGAACGTGGCATGGAGTCCCGCTTGCAGGAAGTCTATGATTTGTGCAAGTCACAGGAACACTTGCCAAAGGAGGAAGTGGTGAATTATGTGAAACTGATATATGAACCATTTACCGAAGCAGAAATATCTTCCAAGATAGCTCAGATGCTTACTCCGGCGGGAACTCAAGCGGAGGTGGAGATTGTCTATCAGTCGCTCCAGGGCCTTCATGAAGCTATACCGGGGCATCCGGGCGACTGGTATTTCAGCGGCAATTATCCTACTCCCGGAGGTAATCGTCTTGTGAATCACGCGTTTATCAATTATTATGAAGGACGCAGTGAAGCCCGTTGAAGCTCCTCGCCCACTGGAGTTGCTGGCTCCGGCCCGCGATGCCGATGTAGCGCGTGCTGCGATATTGCACGGTGCCGACGCTGTCTATATAGGCCCGGAATCATTCGGAGCGCGTGCGGCAGCCGGCAATAGTGTGGATGACATCAGGGAGCTGTGTGAGTTTGCCCACATATACAGGGCCAAGGTATATGTCACGGTAAATACGATTGTCACTGACAGAGAGATACCTGTGGCGGTAAGCCTGATTGAACGACTGTACAGAGCAGGCGTCGATGCCGTCATAGTGCAGGATATGGGATTGCTGAATGTGGATTTACCTCCGATCGAGCTGCATGCTTCCACTCAGTGCGACACACGCACTCCCGAGAAGGCCCGTTTCCTTGAAGAGGTGGGATTCTCGCAAATCGTACTTGCCAGAGAGCTTACCTTAGCAGAAATCCGGGCGATACACAGTCAGGTCAAAGTGCCCCTTGAGGTCTTTGTGCATGGCGCTTTATGCGTGAGTTATTCAGGCAGATGCCACGCATCACAAGCCCTGTGTGGCAGAAGCGCCAATCGGGGAGAATGCGCGCAGATATGCAGATTGCCATATACCCTTACTGATGCTTCAGGGGCGGTATTGGCCCGCGATAAGCACCTGCTGTCATTACATGATTTCAATGCCTCTGCTCTCCTGAAAGATCTGGCTGCGGCAGGCGCTTCTTCTTTCAAGATAGAAGGCAGGCTTAAGGATGCGGCTTATGTAAAGAATATCACGGCCTATTACCGAGTCCTGCTCGACGCTGTTATCGCAGAGGAGCCGGACAAGTATTGCCGTGCGAGCTGCGGTCGTGTATCACACACATTCACCCCCAATCCCTATAAGAGCTTCAATCGGGGATTCACATCGTACTTCCTTCAGGACAGACGCCCGTCGAGACTTGCCTCCTTGCTCACACCTAAGTCTTTGGGAGAGCCTCTTAAGTCGCTTGCAGATGTGCGTAATGGCGACGGACTCTCCTTTTTTACAAGAAGGGGAGAGTATGCCGGTTTTATGGTAAATGGGATCAGTCATGGCATGCCTGTGCCCAATAAGCCGGTTCAAATACCTAAAGGAACCGCTTTTTTTCGCACGACCGATGTGGCATGGCACAAACTGATGTTTCGATCCGACACGGCATCTCGACTGATAGGACTGGATGTAGTGCTGTATGACAATCGTATAGAGGCTTGTGATGAACGTGGTTGCCGAGTAGTGTTGCCGCATGCGCTGCCCATGGAAGAAGCACGTAATCCAATGGATCTGCGTGGACAATTTGACCGCTTTGGCGGCACGTCCTATTACCTGCGTGATTTCAAGGCAGCCATAGGTGACAATGTGTTTATTCCTGCTTCAGCTCTCTCTTCTCTCAGGCGCGAGATGATTGCAGCAATCGATGCTAATGCAGCTGCCATATATGCTCATTCTTATCGCCGAAAGGAGAATACCAATGCCAGGTATCCTCAATCGTGTCTTGATTACAGAGATAATGTGGCGAATGCCAAGGCTAAAGAGTTTTACAAGCGCCATGGCGTGACAGAGATTGAGCCTGCAATGGAAGTGACTCCCGGGAAGCAGGCGGCAGGAACAGTATTGATGACCTCACGGCATTGCGTGTTGCGCGAGCTTGGCATATGTCTTCGGGAAGCGTGGGCTGCCGGGAAACGCCTGCCAGAATTGCCACTTAAGATGAAGGGTGCTTCAAGAGAGATGTATCTTAAGTTTGATTGCAAACGTTGTGAAATGCAAGTGACCCTCTGAATTCAGAGGGTCACTTGTGAGATTATGATTTCTTATTTCTCCTTCGAGCATGCCATTCGTATAGCACAGGCAGCAGGAATATGTTGAGCAGGGTAGATGTGAGCAGGCCGCCGAGCACTACTATAGCCATAGGAGCCTGAATCTCATTGCCCGGGCGATCGGCTGCCAAGAGCAGAGGAATGAGTGCAAGCGCCGAAGTGAGAGCAGTCATTAAGATAGGCGAAAGACGGTCGGCAGCGCCGTGCATGACTATTTCTCTCAGATCATGCCCCTCTTCGGAAAGATTGCGGAAGCGTGATATGAGCAATATGCCGTTTCTTACCGCCACGCCTATGAGAGTGATGAAGCCTATGATGGAGGGGATGCTTATGATGCCTGAAGTAATGTATATGGCCATTATTCCTCCTATAAGCGCAAGAGGCAGAGAACAGAGCACGATAGCCGCAAGCCAGGGGCTCTTCATCTCACCAATCAGCAGCAGGAATATAAGCAGAAGCGCACATAATGTAGCCCACAGCAGAGTATTGGCGGCCGCGCGTGAATTCTCAAACTGTCCACCATATATTACGGTGTAGCCCTCGGGCAGCTTTATTTTTTCATCAATAGTCTTCTGCACCTTCTGCACCACGGTTTCAATATCTGCGCCGCTTACGTTGGCCGAGATTACGATGCGCCGCTGCACATTTTCCCTTGAGATTGAGCCGGCACCGCCGGTGCTCACGATGTCAGCAACTTGTTCCAGAGGAACCTTGCCACCGTCGGGGGTGTCAATCAGAGCTGTGCGTAGCATGCTTATGTCTTCCACATATTGCTGATCCAGGCGAAGCACCACGTCATAGCTGCGCTGTCCTTCATATATATCAGCTATTTTTTCTCCGGCGAAAGCACGTGCCACAAATCTGTTGAACTCATCGATGGAAATGCCATACCTCGACAGAGCTTCACGGCGGGCGCGAATCTGTATCTGTGGTGTCTCACGTTGTTGCTCGACCGATACGTCTACAAGTCCCGGAATACCTTCGATAGCACTCTTCACTTCATTGCCGAGAGAGAAGAGGCGTGCTATGTCGGGGCCGAAAATTTTAATGGCGATATTGGCTCGTGTGCCTGAAAGCATGTGGTCAATACGGTGGCCGAGAGGCTGACCTATAGTGACTGCCATTCCGGGCACATTGCTCATATGTGCTCTCATGTCGGCAAACACCTCTTCCTTGCTGCGTCCCGAGGACATGTCAAGTGTGACATCGATTTCAGAAGAATTGGTGGCTTGTGAATGCTCATCCAGTTCGCCGCGTCCGGTTCGTCGGGCTGTAAGAGTCACTTCCGGCACTTTATGAAGCTCCTCTTCAAGTCTCTTGCCAAGTTCATTATTTACATCAAGACTCACTCCGGGCTGAACTACTGCGCTAATTGTGGCAGAGCCCTCATTGAATTCAGGAAGGAATCCGCGTCCCATGAAGAATGTGAGACCGATTGCAGTCACAAATAACGCCGCCGTTGCGATGCTGACGGGCTTCTTATGATTGAGCACCCATCCGAGAGCCTTGCTATAATGAGTGATGAGCCAGTGGGTGAGGCGGCTTTCCTTCTGCCCTTTGCGTAAGTATTTTTCGCTGCCGAGAAGAAGATGACATAGCAGGGGGGTGACTGTCATAGCCACAAGCAGCGACATGAACAGGCTCACAATGTAGGCTATGCCCAGGGGCTTGAGCATGCGTCCTTCAAGTCCGGAAAGGAAGAAGAGAGGCACGAAGGCTACTATGATAATCAACGTGGCATTCATGATGGACGCACGTATTTCCTTAGATGCCTCAAAGACTACAATGATTGAATTCTGTCGTTCTTCAGCGGGTAGCAATCTGTTTTGGCGCAACCTTTTATATACGTTCTCCACGTCAATGATCGCGTCATCTACCAGCGACCCGATGGCAATACACATACCTCCCAGGGTCATGGTGTTGACATTCATTCCCAAAAGGTGAAGCACGATGATGGTGCCTAATAGAGACAATGGTATGGCTATTATGGATATAAGAGTTGTGCGGAAGCTACCGAGGAAAAGCATCAAGACTATGATTACGAAGATGGCGCCTTCAAGCAGAGCGCGTCCTACATTATCCACCGAGGTCTGAATGAAATCAGCCTGACGGAATATGTGGGTATCCATAGTCACATCCTCAGGCAGATTTTTCTTTAGGTGCGACAGGGTCTGTTCAATTTTCTCCGTGACCTCAAGAGTGTTGGTGCCCGGTTGCTTGCTTACAGATATAATGATGCCAGGCTTTGCATTTATACTGGCGTGGCCCATTTTCATGGCAGGAGCCGTCTGCACGGTCGCCACATCTGCCAGGGTAATCGGTTCGCCCTGAGGAGTTGTCTTCACAAGCGAAGTCTCCAACTCATTCACAGAAGTAGAGCGTGCAATGCCGCGCACCATGTATTCATTGCCGAAGTCACGCGCCACACCACCCGATGAATTCTGAGAGAAAGACTGTCCTACGGCCTCCAGATCGGCCATAGTCACTCCAAATGCTGCCATGCGCTGAGGGTCGGCAATGATCTGATATTGCTTCAGGTCACCGCCAATTATCGTAACTTGCGCCACGCCTCCGGTGCCGAGAATTGCAGGCTTGATTACCCACTCGGCCAATGTGCGTAGATCAGATGCCGAGGTTTTCCCGGAGCTTTCCAGCCCGATAAACAGAATTTCACCCATCACGCTTTGCTGAGGTGCAAGAACAGGAGTGATGCCTTCAGGCAGAGTTCCGGAGAGAGTGACAAGTTTTTCGCTCACTACCTGTCTGGCTCTGAATATGTCGGTTCCCCAGTCAAATTCCACCCATACGAATGATGTGCCCTGTGATGAGGCTGACCGCACGCGGCGCACATCAGTAGCTCCGTTGACAGCTGTTTCTATGGGATAGGTCACAAGTTGCTCCACTTCTTCTGTGGCCATGCCAGGTGCTTCCGTCATTATGGCCACGGTGGGTGCCGTGAGGTCGGGGAAGACGTCCACATCCATGCGCTTGCCGGTGTAGCTGCCCCATATTATAAGGGCGATGGCTGCGGCAAGCACTACAAGCTTATTGTGCAAAGAGAAGTGTATGAGAGAATTAATCCAGTGCATGATACGCTGTTTTAGTGATTAATGTGCATGACCTGAGTGTGCGTCGAGAGTGCCTGCTCCCTGTGACAATTTTACAATTGGGGCGCCTTTGCTCACAATCCGTTCGCCGGGACGGAGACCGGAAGTCACTTCATAGAAATATCCGTCGGTGGTGCCAAGCTCCACCTGTCTTTTTTCAAATAATTCAGGATTGATCTGCACCATTACAAAGGTAGAACCCATTTCCTCGACAATGGCGCTGCGAGGGATAGCAATGCTTTGCTTGCCGCGACCGAATCTTATCATGGTCTCTACATATGTTCCCGGGATGAGGTCAAGAGAATTAGTTATTTCCATAACGACCGGCACCATTGCGGATCCGGCTTCTACTCCTGAGGCATGAGAAAGAATGCGACCGTTAAGCTCATTAAGTGATATTGGCGCGCCCCCGGAGGCGGTAAGAATCATTGCACCCGAAATATTCTTCATATCAGCTGAATATCTGGAAGGGATGCGGGCAGTGAGTTGCACCATGGAAGATGAGGTGACAGTGGCCAGAGGCTGGCCGGCCTCGACCCATTGTCCGTTGGTCACATCTATAGAACGCAGGAATCCCGCTATGGGGGACGCCACTGACTGTGCTCCCCCGCCGAAGTTTTTGCGCAGCGAAGACAGCAATGCGGCCGCACGTTCATAGTCGGCGCGTGCCTGAGATAGCTCGGAGGCTGTGGCCAACTTATCTGCCATCATAGCATTTATTCTGTCATATTCACGCTTGGCGCGTGCATATTCAGCCTGAGCATCTGCTATACGGAGCTTCATGTCACCCTCGGCAACCCCTGATGCATCAATCCTGAAAAGACTTTTGCCGGCTGCTATGGGGCTTCCTATGGCGAGATGAGGATCAAGTATAGTGACCTTTCCTGCCACCGTGGCAGCAAGAGTGCGTTCTCCTGATGGCACCGGCTCAACAAGAGCCATTGATCTTACGTTGGATCCTATGTCCTGGTAGTCGACTATAGTAGTGGCAAAGTCGGTGTTCCAGCTTTTTTCCTTAGGGAAAGCAATGCTGTTGGGATGGGAGTCAGCCTGAGCTTTCGCAGCTTCGTCGGCTTCATGCTCATTCTTATATACGGTAAGCTTTGTGAATGTAGCCGATTGGTCAGTATCGGCGCTCTTAATGTTTATTGAGAGGGTGGCTTCGCCGCAACCTGAAGGAGTAAGCTCTAAGATATATAATCCCGGAGTGCTTCCCTTATGCTTTTTTGCTATAATTTTTTTGCCTCCTACTAAAAGAGAAGCGGAAACTTCGACTTTGTCGGCAGGCTTGAAGTCGGATAGTCGGGTCACATGTACCATAATATGTCCTTCGTGGCCTGAGACAAATGGATCAGCCACTACATATACTTCGTAGCTTGCAGTATATGTATAGAGATTGACCGTTGCATTGTGTTCATGGTCGGATCCCTGGTCATTGTGTCTGTTCTCAGAGGAGCACCCGCCAAGAATCAGCAGAGAGAATAACGCAATGAAAAGATACTTGATATACATATTTTCTATTTAAGGTTCGTAATAGAGGTTATTAATTCTTAGGAATCGGGCGCAAAGGTAGGTAATACCCTTGATATAATGATAAGGAAGACTCTTAAATCTTGGTATGGACGCCTTACTTTGCAACCGGGTTGCAATAAATGCCCACTCACGGTTCTGCAAAACATGAAAACAGGAGGTGAATTCAGCGCAGAAACACCCTGAATTGCGGTAAAACACAGCTAAGAGGGGTAAAAAATGTGTTTCTGGAATAATCTAATAATCAAAAACTTAGAAAATATTTTAAAAAATATTTGAAAAAAGTTGTCGAAAAATTTGGTGGGTTCGCAAAAAGTGCCTAACTTTGCATCGCAATTGAGAGGGAATGAGCCTCGAAAAAGCAAGAGAACAATGACTTAGAAATGCGAAAATAGCTCAGTTGGTAGAGCACGACCTTGCCAAGGTCGGGGTCGCGGGTTCGAGTCCCGTTTTTCGCTCAAGTCTTGCAGCCGGTTGGCAGTTCCCTTAGGTCAACGTTAAAGGCTGAGATTATCACTCAAAAGTCCGAGTGTTGGAATTGGTAGACAAGCTACTTTGAGGGGGTAGTGCCCGTTGGGGCGTGTGAGTTCGAATCTCATCTCGGACACTCTTAAAATCCGCAAGTGATTGATTTCAATCCTTGCGGATTTTTTATGTTTATTATTATTGAGAAAAGAGGTCACACACTTTCCTGCTGTGTGTGATTGATATTCAAATTTGCTGACCCGCTTATGACAGATGATGCTGCCAAGATACTTGTAGTGGATGATGAAGAGACTCTGTGCGAAGCTTTGAAATTCAATCTTGAGGAAGCCGGCTATAGGGTAGATGTGGCGTATAGTGCTGAAGACGCTCTTGCCCTGGATTTATCTGATTATGCTCTTATACTTCTTGATATAATGATGGGTGATATCAGCGGATTGCAACTTGCTTCGATATTAAAGAAGAAAAGGAGCACGGCAGATATTCCTATAATTTTCTGCACAGCTAAGGATAACGAGGAAGACATGGTGAAGGGTCTTGATATAGGAGCGGATGACTATATTGCTAAGCCTTATTCCATGGCCAATGTCATGGCGCGTGTGCGTTCTGTATTAAGGCGTGCAGGTGTGGCAAAGGCGCGTAAGCAGGATTGCATAGTGCATGATGGTCTGAGTCTGTTACCTGCATCAAAGTCATGTTTTATAGATGGAGCGGAAGTCAAGCTTCCGCGCAAGGAATTTGAAATTCTGCACCTTTTGCTTTCTCATAAGGGCGAGATTATTTCCCGTGATAATATATTGAAAAGGATATGGCCTGAAGAAGTAGTGGTGCTTGACAGGGTAGTGGATGTGAATATCACCAGGCTCAGGGCGAAACTTGGCGAGTATGGAAGAAATATAGTGACAAGGGTGGGATATGGTTATGGCTTTATGGAATAAGTTGACATATCACAGAAGATTGTTTCTTGGCCTTGTCCTGTATTCTGTATTATTGGTGTCATGTGTCGCGATATTTCAATATTACAGAGAGAGACAATTTAAAGTAGAAGAGCTTAATCTGCAATTACAGACAGTCAACGAGCGGCTTCACAGTGAGCTTGCTGATACTGATTCTGTCCATGCATCGGTGGAATCGTTATCACGTTCGTTTCCCGGTTTGCGTATTAGTGTGATAGATTCAGGCGGATGTGTGCTGTATGATAATTCTTTGGATTCAATACCGCATAACAATCATTTGGGGCGAAAAGAGATAGCAGATGCCATGAGGGGCGGAGAAGGCTACTCAATCAGGCGCCATAGCGAAAGCACCGGTCAGACATATTTTTATTCGGCTATGAAGGGAGGCAAGTATATAGTGCGCTCGGCAGTGCCTTATTCCATGTCTCTTCAGCATTTGCTTGCCGCCGATTTCGGCTTCTTATGGTTTATGGTAGGCATTACATTTGTAATGTGTGTGATAGGATATTTTGCCATCCGTAAGGTAGGCGAGCATGTGCGGCGGCTGAATCGTTTTGCGGAGAAGGCAGAGAAAGGGGAGCGTATATCGGATGCCGAACCTTTCCCGGAAGATGAGTTGGGAGAGATCTCCAGTCATATTGTGTGTCTTTATGCCCGATTGCAACAGGCAATGCTTGATAGAGATCGCGAGCATAGGGCTGCTATGAGAGAGCAGCAGGATAAGATCAGGATAAAGCGTCAGCTTACTAATAATATCAATCACGAATTGAAGACACCGGTGGCCTCTGTCAAGGCTTGTCTTGAGACCGTGTTGAAATATAAGGATATGGATGCAGAGAAGAGAGAAGAGTTTCTACTGCGTTGCTATAAGGCCAATGAGCGTCTCGACCGGTTGCTCAATGATGTCTCGACAATAACACGTCTTGAGGATGGGAGTGATAATGTGCGTAAGGAGCCGATAGATGTCTCTGAAGTGATCAGTGACGTGTGTTATGAGTTTGCGCCCGAAGCCGATGTGCATGGCATGAAGATAATAAACAATGTCGATGCGCCGGCAAGGATATGCGGCAACGCCGTGCTCATGGCTTCGATATTCAGGAATCTTATAAGTAATGCGCTTTCATATTCCGGCGGGACGCGTATCAATATTACTAAGGAAGACGCTGGCGAAAATTTGATATTTACAGTCTCTGATGACGGTTGCGGAGTCTCTTCCGAGCATCTGCCTCATATTTTTGAGCGCTTTTATCGCATAGACAAAGGACGATCACGTCGTGCGGGAGGCACCGGATTGGGCCTGTCGATAGTCAAGAATGCCGTGATATGGCACGAAGGCAGTATCGTTGCGACTAATCTGCGTGCAGGAGGTCTTGTTTTCACAATTACCCTGCCTAAACAGAGAGATGAAGGCATGATCTGCGAAGATTAATCAAAGCTTAAAACGGTTGTAACACTTATGAAATCTATTTCGACTTATTTTGCGTTATAATTATATTAAGTAAAGTAAGTATATGGAGATCGTATTTCTATGTGTGGTAATATTTCTCTTTCTGCTGGCAATTTTTGACCTGTCGGTGGGAGTGAGCAATGATGCCGTCAATTTTCTCAATTCAGCGCTTGGATCTAAGGCTGCTCCTCTGAAGCGGATATTGGTAGTGGCTTCGATAGGAGTGTTTATAGGTGCTGCGATGAGCAATGGCATGATGGATATAGCGCGTCATGGCATATTCAGGCCGGAGCATTTTTCTTTTTACGACCTGATATGTATTTTTATGGCAGTGATGGTCACGGATATCATTCTGCTCGATGCATTCAACTCGCTCGGAATGCCTACGTCTACTACCGTATCCATGGTCTTTGAGCTTTTGGGCGCTACATTTGTGGTCTCGCTCATAAAGATGTCTTCCGACACATCGGAACTTGGTCTTAATGATTTGCTTAATACGGAAAAGGCACTGTCGGTGATTATAGGAATATTCCTTTCGGTCGCTATCGCATTTGTTTTTGGCACGATAGTGCAGTTTGTCGTAAGAATGATATTCTCGTTTAATTATCGTATCAGGCTTAAGTGGAAGATCGGCATTTTCGGAGGTATATGCGCTACGGCTATCATATACTTCCTGCTGATCAAGGGAGCTAAGGATCTTACATTCATGACTCCCGCTGTCAAGGCTTGGATCAGCACTCACACCTTACTCATAATAGGAACATGTATTCTTGCTTTTACACTTATTATGCAGCTGCTCCATTGGTTTAAGGTAAATGTGCTGAAAGTTGTGGTGCTTATGGGCACATTTGCGCTTGCAATGGCATTTGCAGGAAATGACCTGGTGAATTTCATAGGAGTGCCATTGTCTGGCCTGTCGGCTTTTAAGGATTATTCCGCTAATGGCGGAGGTGATGCTCATGGATTCCTCATGTCTTCTCTCAACGGCCCTGCCGACACATCGATATGGTTTTTGATAGGAGCCGGACTTATAATGGTGGTCTCGCTGGCTACTTCAAAAAAGGCAAGGAAAGTCTCACAGACAGAAATCGGTCTTGGTAGCCAGAGTGGCGGCGATGAGATGTTTGGCTCGTCACGCATAGCGCGCAGACTTGTGAGATGGACGCTTTGGGTGCTTGCATGGGTGCGTAAAGTGACACCGGTGAAAATGCGCAGATGGTTCAACCGCCGCTTTAACGCCGATGAGACTATAATGGATCAGGGTGCCGCTTTTGACCTTGTGAGAGGCTCGGTGAATCTTGTGCTTGCCGGAGCATTGATAGCGCTCGGCACATCGTTGAAGTTACCGCTCTCTACTACGTTTGTCACATTTATGGTTGCAATGGGCACCTCATTGGCCGACAGGGCATGGGGGCGAGAGAGTGCAGTGTTCCGTATCACGGGAGTGATATCAGTGATAGGCGGATGGTTTCTCACCGCGGGTGTGGCCTTTATGGGCGCAGGCATCATCGTGCTGCTCATGCACTATGGGGGGCAATGGGTGATGGTGGCTCTTGCTGTAGTCACAATCAATATTATAATAAGAAGCAACCGTCGCTTTCGTGCCCGCAAGGAAGGGAAAGAGGGAGAGACGCTTTTTCAGACAATCATTGCCACGAAAGATCCTGCGGATGCATGGCCTCTGTTTTTATTGTATCTCACCGGGCAGCAAGCAGGTTTTCTACGCTATGCCGAAGCGAATTTCCGAACCGTCACGCGTGCATTCATAAAAGAAGATGTGAAATCTCTTGACAAGGCTGAAAGCTCTCTGAGTCGCTGGAAAACCGAGCTTAAGAATGCGCGGCGCAAGGAGACTCTGTGCCTCCGGCACCTTAGCAGAGAGATGGCCATAGAGAAGAGCACGTGGTTTTATCTCGGAAATAACTGCTGCATGCAGATGCTTTATAATCTAAGGCGTATCAGTGAGATATGCAAGGAGCATGTAGAAAACAACTTCCGACCCTTGCCCTCTCGGTATGTAATGGATTTTGAGCAGATATGCACAGGGATAAGCATTCTATTCAATGATACGCTGACTATGATGGATAGCCGGGAAATAGAGACTGTACACATGCTGCGCAGGCAATGTGATGAGATCAAGGATAAGATCTCGATTACATATCACCGGCTGTATGATCAGCTTAGAGACGGAGATCCGGCAGTAGTTACGGTGCTGTATGTATATCTCAACACATTGCAGGAGACAAGGGAAATGGTGTCGAGCCTCCGCAAATATCTCCGAGCTTTTGCAAAGATGATTGACAATGATTTTTCCGGAAGAGGAGACAGAATCGCTATAGCAGCAAGGAATATCTCAAAGACGGAATCATGAGCCTCCGCTCACAATTTTCAGCCCTATTATGGAGAGTATAAGCGTAATAATGAAAAATATGCGCCAAAAAGATGCGGGCTCGCGGAAAAATAAGATGCCTACTATCACGGCGCCTACAGCACCTATGCCTGTCCATACAGGGTAGACTGTGCCGAGTGGCAGCGATCGGGCAGCCTTCGCCATGAGGTACATGCTCAAGGCAAGCGCAACTATAAATCCTCCCCACCACAAGGCGGCAGCTCCACCGGCTGCCGCCTTTGTTTTGCCAAGACAGAAAGTGAACGCAACTTCCATAAGTCCTGCCAGAATAAGAATGATCCAGTTCATATGCAAATATTTCAGAAGTGTAAATGTTTTCGTATTTCAAGGGAAACAAGCTCCTGCTTTATGGCAGGGCCGTAATGGTAATTCCCTAATGACCCGTCCGCAGGAATCACTCTGTGGCAAGGTATGAGAATTGCTACGGGATTTTTACCTATGGCTGTGCCGGCGGCTCTCAGAGCCTTGGGAAATCCTGCCATTGTGGCTACTTGTGTGTAAGAGGCAAGATATCCGTAGGGTATTCTCAGCAGCGATTCATATATTTTATGCTGGAAATCAGAGCATTGTAGGTGTAGCTGTAATCCTGCTGCAGGCTCTCCTCTCAGTGTGGAGTGAATCTGCGTGGTCAATTGGTCGAATAGTATTTTCTCCGCAGGTAGAATAGAAAAGGCATGGAATTGAGACCGTAACTTGATCAATGCCGAGTCTCTATTGTTCGTTATAGCCATTCGGCATATGCCCTTGTCGGTGGCAGCCACAAGGAATTCTCCCCATGCGCAAGGGATGTGACATACATATATTCTACCGCCATGGCATAATTCTTCCTCAGTCATCCTCTTGATATGCATACATGGACGTGTGTGACAATATTTATCAGTATCAATAAGGAATTCAGAATAATTCATTTATTAGATTCAAATTATGATGGCCTTGCGGGAATCACGCTCTCTATTGTGCAAAGGTAATAAAAATATCTTGAAGCATAAGCCCGGTTCATATTGCGCTATTTTTTTGAACATGAATTGAAGATAATTACGGGAATTTTTTTGTAACTTTGTAAACTGATAATCCGTGTGGGCGTGTCATATCCATTGACTTGATGGGTATAATGCTCATTATTAATTGCTTATATATGATAGAGCGTTTACTTCAAGAAAGAGAGGTGCGAGAATTTGCAGCCCTTGTAGAGCAGAGTTCAGAGGTTGTGCTCACTTGTCATGTGCGTCCTGACGGTGATGCCTTAGGCTCTACACTTGGCCTGATGCACTTGTTGCGCTCTATGGGCAAACACGCCACTGTAGTTACTCCGGATGCCCCGCCGCGATCGTTGTCTTTCCTTCCCGGCTATGCAGATATTGTTCCTTACAGTAAATATCCCGAATATGCCTCAGGACTCGTGGAGCGGGCAGATATGCTTATAGCATGTGATTTCAACGGGCTTAAGCGTCAGGATAATATGTCAGCGTTATGGGAGATCACTAAAGCACGCAAGGTTATGATTGATCATCATGAGGGCCCTGATGGATTTGTAGATCTACAGATATCATATCCTGATATGTCAAGCACATGTGAGCTTGCATTCCGCATTATTGCGGCTATGGGACTATATGAAGCATTGCCGCTTGATGCCGCGACATGTCTTTGTGCGGGCATAATTACAGATACACGGAATCTATCAGTAAATACCAAGCATTTGGATCTATATGATATCATGGTGGCATTGTTGCGCAAAGGAGTGCCCAAACGACTTATTCTCAAGGAGACAATGGAGACAAAAAGCGCCGATGCAATACGATTGACATCATTTGCCTTATGCGAGCGTCTGAAAGTCTACAAAGAGCACAGAGCAGCCATAGTATATCTCACGGCTGATGATCTATCGCGTTTCCATTACGAGAAAGGAGATACGGAAGGATTGGTCAATCAGGCTCTTGAGTTGCGAGGCATTATATACGTAGCGTTTATGCGTGAAGATCCCGTTTCAGTGAAGGTGTCAATGCGGAGTCTTGGCAATTTCCCGGTCAATAAGATTTGTGCGGAACTATATGGAGGCGGGGGGCACCGCCAGGCCGCCGGAGGCGAATATCAAGGCTCTGTGCAGGATGCAATGCGCTTGCTGGTAGATCACATGTCGGATTATGATGTGTGTATGTGTCAGGTAGCTGAAACTCTAAAGGAAGAGGGCTATGTGCTCAACTGATATGGATTCATACATTAAAAGAAGAAAATGAAGAAAATATACATATTGACCATTGGTTTGCTCGGAGTGCTCGCGCTTTTGAGCACTGCGTGCAGTAAGTCGAAGAGCTATTCTGAGTTGCTTCGTGATGAGGAAAAGGCTGTGAACTGGTTCATGTCCAATCAGAAGGTGATTTCTGAGATTCCGGCCGACAGTGTGTTTATTTCAGGCCCCGATGCTCCATACTATCGTATGGACGAGGACGGAAATATATATATGCAAGTTGTAAACCCGGGCACACCCGGCAATAAGGTAGCCAATGACCGCCTTATTTATTTCCGATATATGCGCACCAACATAATCAGCCTTGCCAACGGCGATAATCCCTCTCCCTCCGGAAATGCCAATGATGTGGGAGGTAACAACACGTGTTCATTCAGGTTTAATAATATGCAAGTGACCGTGAGCCAGAATTATGGCTATGGAGTGCAGCTACCCTTATTTTACCTGCCGGTGGACTGTGAGGTGAACCTGGTGATACGCGCCTACTACGGTTTTAACGGCGAGGCAGGTACATGTCAGCCATATTTATATAACCTCAAATATTATCCCGCACAATTCTGATTTTTAAAAGTCTATGACCCTTAAGGGGATTTAGACTGGTCATAATGATTATTTTTGTTCCATAGTTTCTAAATTAAGTTACTGTAATTGTCATGTCACTAATAAAGTCAATATCCGGCATACGAGGTACTATCGGCGGAAAGCAGGGCGAAGGCCTGTCAGCCATAGATGTAGTGAAATTTACCTCTGCCTATGCAGCATTTATTCGTAAAAATGCCACAGTAGATTCCAATGTAATTGTTGTAGGACGTGATGCCCGCCTTTCCGGAGAAATGGTGAGTGCGCTCGTATGTGGCACTCTTGAGTCAATGGGCTTCGATGTAGTGAATATAGGTCTTGCTTCTACTCCCACTACCGAGATTGCCGTAACTCGCGAAGGAGCCTGTGGCGGTATAATCATTACAGCCAGTCATAACCCGGTGCAGTGGAATGCCCTTAAGCTTCTTAATGAGCGCGGAGAGTTCCTGAATGATGCCGAAGGCAAGGAGGTGCTTCGACTGGCTGACACAGGTGAATATGATTTTGCCACAGTGCATGAGCTGGGACATACATATATCAATAATACTTATAACAGATATCATATCGAGCAGGTGCTATCCCTCCCTCTGGTAGATGCCGATGCGATAGCCAAGGCTGGATTTACAGTGGCTGTAGACGCTGTGAATTCTGTGGGTGGAGTGATTATTCCGCAATTGCTCAAGGCTCTTGGCGTGAAAGAAGTAATAGAACTCAACTGTGAGGCTACAGGCCGTTTCGCGCACACGCCTGAGCCGATACCGGAAAATCTTACGGATATCGCCTCTCTGATGAAGCAAGGTGTGGCCGATGTGGGTTTTGTAGTAGACCCGGATGTAGACCGTCTTGCTATTGTGATGGAAAATGGCGAAATGTTTGTAGAGGAGTACACCCTTGTCGCTGTGGCCGACTATGTGCTGTCTCATACTCCCGGCAACACTGTGAGCAATCTGAGCTCATCGCGAGCCCTGAGAGATGTGACCGGCATGCACGCAGGCTGCTCCTACAGCGCTGCAGCTGTAGGTGAGGTCAATGTAGTGGCGAAGATGAAAGAGACCGCTGCAATCATAGGTGGAGAAGGCAATGGAGGTGTGATTTATCCGGAATTACATTATGGACGTGATGCCCTTGTAGGGGTAGCATTGTTCTTGTCATTGCTTGCCAAAAGCGGCAAGAAAGTGAGTGAGCTTAAAGCCGGATATCCCCAATATGCCATAGCTAAAAATAAAATAGAGCTTACTCCAGATGTGGATGTCGATGCCATATTGGCTGCGGTGAAGCAAAAATATGCAGGAGAGAGTGTGACTGATATCGATGGAGTCAAGATTGATTTCCCTGACTCGTGGGTGCATCTGCGCAAAAGCAATACCGAGCCGATCATACGCATATACTCCGAAGCGGCTACAATGACCGAGGCAGAAAAACTTGCTGAAGACATAAAGGCTGTAATCGCCTCTCTGTAAAAGCTGCATAAGCATCGAATATGCTCGGCTATAATTGTTAATGCGGAGTAAATTCAAGTATAATACAAATACTTAATCAGAAATCTCAGGCTCTCGATAGGAAGCCATTTCAACAGATGTTAAAGAAATTCTTTTTCCAAGTGCTCACCTCCTTTATGGGAGCATGGATAGCCATAGTTCTTGCCGGTGCTGTGGCTGTGATAATGGCTTTTGCGCTGATAGGTTCTTTTGCTTCCGGGCAATCTTCCGGATTGGAAAAGGACTCTGTACTCAGAATAACTCTCGACGGCACGCTTGAGGAGAGAGAGAGCTCACCCAGATTTGATTTCAGTTCAGTATTAGCCGGCCAAGGAGAGTCGGTACATACAGTAGAGACTCTTGTGGCGGCGATCAAGGAGGCTAAAGTCAATGATAAGGTGAAGGCCATATATCTGGATTGTCAAGGCATGAGCGGCGCGCCGGCCTCATTCCATGCCGTGAGAGAGGCATTGGTGGATTTCAGGCAGAGCAAGAAGAAGATATATGCTTATGCAGACTCATATAGTCAGGGTGACTATATGCTTGCCTCTGCGGCCGATGAAATTGTGATGAATCCGGCCGGCGCCGTATCTCTCACAGGCCTGGGAGGCGCAAGCTTATTTTATAAAGGTTTCCTTGATAATATCGGAGTAGAGATTCAAGCCGTAAGAGTAGGAAAGGGCAAGGCTGCGGTCGAGCCGTATACGGCTACTGAAATGAGTGAGGTGGCCCGCTCGCAGAGCATGGCATTGTTTGATACTCTTTGGCTGGGTATGCGGCAGGAGATAAGTAATCCCTCCAGAGGCCTTACTCCTGCCGAGATTGACACCTTGATCAGTCGCGACCTTGTATCCCTGAAGCCTGCAAAATTTGCACTTGATAAAAAACTTGTAACCGCGCTTGAGTATCGTCATCGTTATGAAGACAAGATAGCGAAGGCCTGCGGACAGAAAGATGGCCTGGATAAGGTCATAAGTCCGAAAGAATTGGTGTCGGCTACAGGCACTCCAATGTTTGAGGCAAATGCAGATAATCAGGTCGCCGTGCTCTACGCATGCGGCGGCATAGATGATTTTATGGGATCAGACGGTATTAATTCGGCTGAAATCGTTGATGAGGTACTCGCTCTTGCCAAGAATGACAAGGTTAGGGCTCTTGTGCTCAGGGTAAATTCCCCCGGCGGCTCTGCATATGGCAGCGAACAGATGTGGGAGGCTCTGGAGACTTTCAAGAAAACAGGAAAGCCATTTGTAGTCTCAATGGGTGATTATGCCGCATCAGGAGGATATTATATTTCAAGTGGTGCACAGCGCATCTTCGCCGACAAGTTTACCATAACAGGTTCCATAGGTATCTTCGGATTGATTCCTAACGTCAACGGACTGTTGAAGAAGCTCGGATTGAATCCGCAGATGGTGGCCACTAATCCTGATGCAATGTTTCCCAATATGTTTTATCCGCTTACCGACAGGCAACTTGAGGCCATGCAGCAGATGGTGCAGAACGGCTATGAATTGTTTGTGAAGCGTTGCGCCGATGGCCGACACACCACTGTTGCCAAGATTGAGCAGATAGCTGACGGCCGCCCCCTGGCAGCATCAGTGGCTCTATCATATGGACTTGTGGATGAACTCGGCTCTCTTGATAAGGCTATCGCCTACGCCGCTGCTCAGGCAAAGCTCAAGAAGTGGCATGCAGTGGCTTATCCTAATGTCGGCAATGCTTTTGAAAGTTTCATGAAGAATCTTGAGAAGCAGGGAGAATTAATGAATGCATTTTCGGCTTCGGCATCCGATCCGGCTCGAATGTTGGAGCCTGCGCTGTCAGCCATGCGTAGGCTGCAGGGGCGTGGTGCGCTTCAGATGAGCATGCCTACATATAGTTTTTTTTAATTGAAGATAAAGTAACGCAATACCGGTTCTTAAAGTCACGTGGCCACTAATAAGGATCTGATATTATCCTATGTATTAAAGCCTCTGTCATGGATATACGGGGCTGTTACCGAGGTGCGTAATAAGCTCTTTGACAAGGGTATGCTTCCGGTAGCGGAGTATAGTGTGCCCGTGGTCTCTGTAGGCAATATAGCTGTGGGAGGGACAGGTAAGACTCCTCATGTGGAATATCTGATAGAGCGCCTCTCCTCATTCTATAAGATAGCAGTTCTGTCTCGTGGATATAAGCGTCACACCAAGGGTTTTGTCCTGGCCTCACATCATTCTTCTCCGGAACTGATAGGAGATGAGCCGTATCAGATATATAGCAAGTTTGGCAAGCGTGTCAAAGTTGCCGTGTGTGAGAGTCGCCGAAAAGGTATTGACCAGATATTGGCAGACTTCCCCGAGGTGAATCTGATTCTTTTGGATGATGCTTTCCAGCATCGTTATGTTAAGCCGAAAGTCAACATTCTTCTTACGGATTATGCCAGGCCGGTGACACGTGATAATCTTCTTCCGCTTGGAAGACTGCGGGAATGCCGCCACAATATATCGCGTGCGGATTACGTGATAGTCACAAAGGTGCCTGATGCCATGCAGCCTCTTCAATTCCGCATGATGCACAAGGAGCTGGATTTGCTTGCCTATCAGCAGTTGTATTTTTCACGGATTGCCTATGAGTCTCCGGAGCCGGTATTTCCGGAAGCAGCGAAATACAATGTGTCGTTGGAGCAGTTTACACGCTCGGATGCAGTATTATTGCTTACAGGTATAGCTAATCCGCGGTCTTTTGTAAGATACTTTAAGAGATATGCGTGCAGAGTAAAGGTAAGTCATTATCCTGATCATCATTTTTATACGCGTAAGGATCTGATGTCCATCGCGCGAGAATTTGAGCGACTGAAGGCAGCCCGTAAAATTATTGTCACCACGGAGAAAGATGCCGTGCGCATAGCGTCAAATCCATATTTTCCACAAAATCTCAAGGCATTAATCTTTTTTATACCCATAAGTGTTGAAATGGTGCAGGGTATTGATGATGATGATTTCATCTCTTCGTTGCGGCGTGCCATTGACGCACCGGCTTCCAAAGATAAGTAGAGGCCACCTCATGTATATAATCCTTAAATAAATTAAAACCATGCTCGAAAAAATCAGGCAGACCGCCCAATTTATCTCATCGCAGGTAGCTGAGTTGCCCAAGACAGGTATAATTCTTGGCACAGGACTCGGCCAGCTTGTGGATCACATACGTATTATAAAGGAAATTCCATATAATGAAATTCCTAACATGCCGGTCTCTACCGTGGAAGGCCACAGTGGCAAGCTTATTTTCGGCTATCTTGGCGAGCGTTATGTCGTGGCCATGCAAGGTCGTTTCCACTACTATGAGGGATATGACATGAAGCAGGTGACTTTTCCGGTGAGAGTGATGAAAGCACTTGGAGTGGATACGCTGTTTGTAAGCAACGCTGCCGGCGGAATGAACAAGGAGTTCAGAGTGGGAGATATTATGATCATAACTGATCATATCAATCTCTTCCCGGAGAACCCTCTGCGTGGAAAGAATTATAATGAGCTTGGCCCTCGTTTCCCTGCCATGACAGAGCCTTATAGCAGAGAGCTTATAGCTTTGGCCGATGAGATTGCCAGAGAAAAGGGAATCAGAGTGATGCATGGAGTGTATGTAGGAACTCCGGGGCCTACATTTGAGACACCTGCTGAATACGAATACTTCCGTGTGATAGGAGGCGATGCCGTCGGCATGTCGACAGTGCCTGAAGTGATTGTGGCCAAGCATGCGGATATGAGAGTATTCGGAGTGAGTGTAATAACAGATCTCGGAGGCAAGGATATCACTGAAGTGCCAAGTCACGAAGAGGTGCAGAAAGCAGCGATTCAGGCACAGCCTTTCATGACAGAGATCATGAAAGAACTCGTGGCGAGAATCTGATTATGTAAAGGAATTCAAATTGTCGGCCTGCGGGAGAGTGATAGAAAAAGATGCACACTGCCCGCAGGTCGTAAATATTGCAGAACCTACATTTTATAATATTGCAGAATAATGCCCAATAATGAAACAGAAATAGCCTCACTTGGCGAGTTTGGCCTGATTGACCGTCTGACCAGAGATTTCCCCATAGTAAATGCGTCCACCGGTAAGGGAGTGGGAGATGACGCTGCCGTGCTTGAATATGGCAGCCGTGAGATTCTGGTCACTACTGATCTATTGCTGGAAGGCATTCACTTCGATGTGCGCTACGTGCCGCTGAAACATCTGGGATACAAAGCAGCCGTTGTAAATTTCTCGGATATTTACGCCATGAACGGTCAACCGCGCCAGATTACGGTCTCTATCGGAGTCTCTGCACGCTTTACTGTCGAGCACATAGAGGCCATATATAGCGGCATTCGGCTGGCATGTGAGATCTATGGTGTTGATCTTGTTGGGGGCGATACTTCAGCCTCAGCCTCCGGACTCGTGATAAGCATCACCTGCATAGGAGAAGGAGAGAAAGGCAAGATTGTCTATCGCGACGGAGCGCATGACACCGATCTGTTATGTGTGTCAGGCGACCTCGGGGCCGCCTATATGGGTCTCCAACTCTTGGAGCGGGAGAATTCTGTGGCGGCAGCCAGCGGTACTGCCGATTTTCAGCCAGACTTTGCCGGGAAAGAATATATCCTGGAGCGCCAGCTTAAGCCAGAGGCCCGTAAGGATATCATAGAGGCATTGTCAAAGGCCGGCATAACACCCACATCCATGATGGATGTGAGTGATGGTCTCTCTTCGGAACTACTTCATATATGCAAAGCCTCTAAAGCCGGTTGCCGAGTGTATGAAGATAAGATACCTATAGATTATCAGACAGCATGTCAGGCCGAAGAGTTCAACATGAATCTTGTGACGGCGGCATTGAATGGAGGAGAAGACTATGAACTTCTTTTTACCGTGTCTCTTACAGAGCATGATCGTGTGAAAGCGTTGCCCGGCGTTTCAATCATAGGATATATTACAAAGCCTGAACTCGGATGCGCACTTGTCACCAGAGATGGACAGGAACTTCCTCTTAAGGCCCAGGGCTGGAATGCGTTTGCAGCGCAGAAGGATGCTTGAAAGCATTTATATTATTTAACACCGCGCAATCATCATATCTCAAAAATTACATGTAATTTTGCATTGGATTAAATTATAGGAATCCAATCTAAATTAAACTCATAGAGTCCCTTGCAAGGGGGTAGCTCACAACTTTATATCTTACTATGAATGAATCAGTGAATATCCGCGAGCTGAACGAATTAATCGCGGCCAACGGCTCATTCCTCTCTCTTGTCACCAAAGGCATGGAGGAACGCATTGTCGGGCAAAAGCATCTCGTGGACTCTCTGCTTGTGGCATTGCTATGCAACGGCCATGTATTGCTCGAAGGAGTGCCGGGTCTTGCAAAGACGCTTGCCATCAAAACATTGGCGACAATTATTGATGCCAAGTACAGCCGCATCCAGTTTACACCCGATTTGCTTCCGGCTGATGTTGTAGGCACAATGATTTATTCCGTGCGGAACGAGAAATTTGAAATCAGGAAAGGCCCTGTATTTGCCAATTTTGTGCTTGCCGATGAGATCAACCGAGCTCCGGCCAAGGTGCAGAGTGCCTTGCTTGAGGCCATGCAGGAACGGCAGGTCACCATAGGCGATGATACGTTTGCCCTTCCCAAGCCATTCCTTGTCATGGCCACGCAGAATCCTATCGAGCAGGAAGGCACCTACCCGTTGCCTGAGGCTCAGATGGATCGCTTCCTTCTCAAGGTCGTCATAGGCTATCCCACAAAAGAAGAGGAAAAGCGCATCATCCGCCAGAATATAATGGGTGACCTTGATCCTCTGACTCCGCTTGTATCTCCCGCAGAGATTCTTGAAGCGCAGAAGATTGTGCGCAAGATATATATCGATTCCAAGATAGAAGATTACATTGTAGATATTGTTTTTGCAACAAGAGATCCCGAGAAGTATGGCATGCACAATCTGAAAGGCATTCTTGAATTCGGTGCCTCTCCCCGAGCCTCGATATCTTTGGCGCAGGCCTCAAGAGCATATGCATTTCTTCGTGGCCGCGGGTATGTCATACCGGAAGATGTACGTGCCGTGTGTCATGATGTCCTGCGTCATCGCCTGGGACTGTCATATGAGGCTGAGGCCAATAATATCTCGGCCGATGATGTGATAACTGATATACTTGATGCTGTAAAGGTGCCTTAATACCTGCGCTTTATGGAACCCAGTGAGCTGCTGAAGAAAATACGCAAAATAGAAATCAAGACGCGTGGACTGTCACAAAATATTTTCGCAGGCGAGTATCACACCGCGTTCAAGGGGCGCGGCGTGATATTCTCCGAAGTGCGGGAATATCAATATGGCGATGATATACGTGATATTGACTGGAATGTGACAGCCCGGCATAACAAGCCGTTTGTAAAGGTCTACGAGGAGGAGCGTGAGCTTACACTCATGCTGCTCATAGATGTGTCGGCAAGTGGAGACTTCGGGGCCGTGGGAGAAGCGAAAAAGGAAGTTATGGCTGAGATTGCGGCCACACTTGCATTTTCCTCAATTCAAAATAACGACAAGGTGGGTGTGATTTTTTTTACCGATAAAGTAGAAAAGTTCATACCTCCGAAAAAGGGCCGTAAGCATATACTTCATATCATCAAGGAGATAATAGATTTTCATCCGGAGCATACAGGCACCGATATCAACCAGGCTCTCCAGTATCTTACCAATGTGCAGAAGAAGCGCTGCACCATGTTTCTTATCAGCGACTTCATTGCGCCTGCCGATTATATGGACTCCATGCTTATAGCCAACCGAAAGCATGATCTTGTGGCGATTCAGGTATATGATAAGCGTGATGCGGAGTTGCCCGATGTGGGGCTCGTGCGTATGTGTGACAGTGAGACCGGGCATCTGCAATGGGTCGACACTTCATCATCTTCCGTGCGCAAGGAGTATGCGCGTGCCTGGTACGAGCATTCACAGCAGCTTGCCCACACAACGGCCCGGTGCGGTGTGGATCTCGCCACAGTCTCCACAGACGAAGACTTTGTCAAGCAATTACTCGTGCTATTCAAAAAGCGTGGGTGATGCATAGCGGCGGGATACATAAGAATAATGTATTCCTCCAATCCATATAATCACATGAGATATTTTCAATACATATTTCTCTCATTGTTAGTCGCTGTGGCCTTCATGCCGGCGGCTCAGGCAGAACGAGTTACAATCAAGGCCCGACTCGACTCTGCCCATCTGATAATGGGGAAGTCTACCACCTTGCACCTCGAGGTAGTGAAGGATCGAGGCACATCGGGCTATTTCCCCATGTATGCCGATGGAGATCATCGTTCATATGTTACGCTTAATGGCGATTCCATAGAATTGTCGCGCAAGTTTGATTCCGATACAGTGGAACTCGGTTCGGGACGCACGCAGATTAATTATCGCATACCTCTGCAGGCATTTGATTCCGGCTATTATTATCTCCCTCCCATACAATATGTGGCGGGAGTGGACACCGCGTCAAGTAATCGAGTGGCATTGAAGGTATTGCCTGTAAATATTGATCCAAAGTCGAATATTGAAGGCTTCACAGATGTAGCAGAAACGGAGAATGGGCCATGGACTGACAAGCTGCCTGACTTTTTGATCAACTATTGGTGGCTGATTTTGGCTATTCTGCTCGTAATAGGTTTGGCAATATTTATGTTTTTGCGATATAAGAAAACCGGTTCGGTCATTCGTAAAAAGCCGCAATTACCTCCGTATGAAGCCGCTATGAAAGCCCTTGAAGAGCTGAAAGCCCGTAATCTGTGGGAGAGCGGACTCGTGGAGGAATATTTTGTGGATCTCACGGATATTTTGCGCACGTATATTGACAAGCGTTTCCATGTCTCTGCGCCTGAAATGACTACGCAGCAGTTCCTTACGGAAGCCATGACCAACGACCGTCTGAGAAATCATGCCGATGAACTCGGCCGCTTGCTTGAGCTGGCCGACTATGTGAAATTTGCCCGGATGCAGTCTCTGCCGGATGAGAATACCGAAGCTTTCAATATAGTGAAAGGCTTTGTGGAGTCGACCCGTCCCACTCCCGAGGAGAATGCTGCAAAGGAGGCTAACAGTGCAGAAGAGGCTGAAATGCGCATGCAGGGGAAGACCTCTTTGAAGGCAAAAAGGGAAAAGGGTTCTGCGCAAAAGCGTGATAATAAAAGAGGAAAGGAGGCGAGAAGATGAAGCTCATGCATCCATGGCTGCTCTTGTTGCTGCTGGTAAACATACCATTGATATATTTTTATATAGCAGGACTGAGAAAGGCAAATCCGTATATTACGGTATCCTCTCTTAAATCATTTAAAAAGCGGAGCAGAAGCTATAAGGCGTGGCTATTGCATCTTTGCTTCATATTCAAGCTGCTTGCAATCTCATGTGTGATTGTCGCTCTTTGTAGGCCTCAGACTCATGATGCACTCTCCAATTCGGCTATTGAGGGGACTGATATTGTGCTTGCTCTTGATATCTCAGCATCTATGGAGACTCCTGATATGTCTCCTACGCGATTTGATGCCGCGACCAAGATGGCATCGGCGTTTGTGGAGAGGCGCGACCACGACAATATGGGGCTTGTGGCATTTGCAGGTGAGAGTCTCACCTTTATGCCGCTTACGACCGACCGCACTTCTGTATTGAATGCCATATCTCATCTTCAGCTCGGCTCATTGGGCAATGGTACGGCCATAGGCGACGGCCTTGTGAATGCAATCAATAGAGTGCTGGGCGGCAAGGCTGTCTCTAAAAGTGTGATTCTGCTCACCGACGGCTCAAACAATGCCGGAGAGGTAGATCCTATCACGGCAGCCCAGATAGCCCGACAGAAGAATGTGAGGGTCTATACTATAGCAGTAGGCAAGCCCGGGTCTGTGCCCGTTTCAAGTTTCTATGGTAACATTACCACGAATATACCAATTGAGATAGATGAAGAGACTCTTCAGAAGATAGCAGAGACCACTGATGGCAAGTTCTTCAGAGCGCGAGACACACAAGCACTCCAGCAGGTGTTTGATGAAATAGACAGGCTTGAGCGCTCAAAGATAAATGTAGATAATTTCAAGCGCACAGATGATCATTTCATGCCCTGGATAGGGGTGGCTCTGATTCTGTTCTGCCTTCAACTCATACTGCGTCTTACGTTGCTTCGGCGCATACCTTAAGAGAAATCACTATGCTTACATTTGCATATCCATTATATCTGCTTTTGCTGCTCGCCGTGCCTGCGATATGGCTGCTTTATGTGCTTGCCCGCAATGCGCGGCGCAAGAAATTGCGAGCGTTCGGCCGCATAGATGTACTGAGGCCTCTTATGCCGTCGGTATCAAAATATAAGTCATCCATACGCATTTCGGTATCCATGCTGGCTGTGGCAGCTTTGGTGTTAGCTTATGCGCGTCCATGGGGTGGCATCACCGAGCAGACTACAAACCGAGAGGGCATAGAAGTGGTTGCTGCGATAGATGCCTCCAATTCGATGCTTGCCTCATCTACCGATGATGCAGGAGGAGCGACACGCATTTCTGCTGCAAAGATAATGCTTGAGCGGATGCTTGACGGAATGACTAACGATAGGGTGGGGCTTGTGGCATATGCCGGAGATGCATATACTCTTATTCCCGTCTCATCCGACTACGCTTCAGCGAAGACGTTTCTATCGACAATCGACCCTCTGCAGATTACCTCACAGGGCACTAACATAGCCGCTGCCATCAATAATTCAGCTGCCTCATTTACTGCAGGCAACAAGACCGGCAAGGCCATAGTGCTTATTACTGATGCGGAGGAGCTTGAGAACGAGGATGAGGTTATGGCGTCGGTGAAGAATGCCCGCAGTGCCGGCATTCAAGTCAACGTCGTGGGATTCGGAACGACTTCAGGCAGTGTGATAAATACTCCGGGAGGCCTCTTTACCAATGATGAAGGCGAAGTGGTCACCACGCGTCTGAATGAGGATCTCGCCCGGAATATAGCCAAGGCTGGCGGAGGCGTATACGTAAATGGCGCTTCTCCCGATGCTCTTCAGGTGCTGCAAAAGCAGCTCAAGGAGGTGAAGCGTTCCTCTCTTTCAAGCAGCAATCTTGTCTCTCATGATGAGTTGTTCATGTATTTTGCTGCTTTTGCGTTATTGATGATGCTGGCCGATGCATTTATGGTAGACCGTAAAAATGCATTTTTGCAGAAGTTCACGTTCTTTAATAAGGAGGTAAACTCATGACACGTATTTTCACAGCGATATTAATTTCTCTGATTGCAGCCGGCAATGCCTCTGCGCAGCACTCTTCAACACGGGAGGAGCGTAAGGCCGTTGAGGAGGGTAATGCGGCTTACAGAGCCAAAGACTATGCGACTGCACTCACTTTTTATAAACTTGCGGAAAGGGCGAATCCTTCAAGTCTGGTAGCGCGATTTAATCAGGGTCTCGCTCAGATGCAAGTGGCGAATGCCATGGATGCGACAAAGCAAAAGGAAAAAGAGCGGAAGCTGGAGGAGGCACGCAAGGCTTTTGAGTCGGTAGCCGCCAATTATACTTCCGATGCAATGCTTGCTTCAAGAGCCAATTATAATATGGGAAACATGAGTTTTCTCGCAGAGGACTATCAGGCTGCCATAGATTTTTATAAGCAGGCCCTTCGCTTGAATCCGGCTGATGACAAGGCCAGGAAGAATCTGCGCCTTGCCCAGATGAAGCTGCCTAAGAACAATAAGGATAACAAGCAGAATAATAAAAACGATCAGGATAAGAAGGATAAGGACAAGCAAGACCAGAAGAATCAGCCCAAGCCGAAGCCTCAGAATGATAAGGATAAGAATGAAAATCAGCAGAGCGAGCAGAATCAGCAGTCTCGGCAGCAGCAACAGCCTCAGCAAGGAGGCATGAGCCAGCAGGCGGCCGACAGGATTCTCAAGCATAGTTCCGACAAGGAGAAGCAGACAATGAAAAAAGCCATGTATGGCAATGAAAGAGTAAGTCCCTCTTCACGACGTAAGTGGTGAAAGGCAAAACACACGCAGAACATATGACCCGCATAATAAAATTCCTATTTTCTCTTTGTGCTATTCTTGTGTACATAGGGAGCGCATCGGCGGCTTCGAGTGTGCATATTTCAGTGGAGCCTTCGGGACTTACGCCCGGTATAGGAGATACCTTTTATCTCATAATCAACACTAAGAATATAGCCGGCGATCCTGCTCCTATCACTAAAGTGCCGGGATGTAACGTGCTGTATCCTCTGCAGCAGCGGCAGGTCTCACGTAAGACTGTTGTTATAAACGGGCAATCAACTACAGTGGCTTCTGCATCATATGCAGTGACGCTTCGTGCCGTGACTCCGGGCAATTATACTTTCGGCCCGATTACTGTGGATGGCGTGCGCTCTAACAAGGTGTCTTTCCGTATAGGCAAGCAGCAGTCGAATCATGCCCAACCCTCAAATCCTGATCCGAATTCCTCAGCGGCTCCCGTGCTCCAAGGCAATGACAACGGCAACCTCTTTCTACGTGCCACGGTCTCCAATTCATCTCCTTACGAACAGCAGGGAGTGGAATATGTAGTGCGTCTATACACGTCATATACATCTATCTTTGACTGGACTGCCACAGCTTCGCCTAAGTTCGGCAATTGCACTTATGAGGCGTCTGATGCAGTCTCCCGCAATCTCTCTCTTGCCGACTACAATGGACGTGCGTATGAGTCGGCTGTCATTGCGCGTTATATTATCTATCCCACGCAGCCCGGTCTCGCAAAAATTCTCGGTAATGCCTATGCAGGTTCAGTGGCGCAGACATATACATATAATGATCCCTACTATGGCACTATGCGCAAGGTGCAGCCAAAGCAGGTGGAAGCGCGCCCGAATGATATCGAGCTTAATGTGAGGCCGCTTCCGCCTCATGAGGGAGTGGTGAGTGGCGTGGGAGATTTCAAGGTGTCGGCGCAGTTGATCTCCCGTAATTTCAAAGCGCACCAGGCAGCTACTGTGAGATATGTCATTTCAGGTACAGGTAATCTTGGCTTCCTTTCCTTGCCGGATCTTAAGGAAATATATCCTGAAGAGCTTAAATTCCTTAAGAGTGAAGACTCAATGAAGAAGCAGGTGGGGGCATCAAGCGTGTCAGGCTCCGTGACGTTTGATTGTACGATTCTGCCCCAGCGTTCGGGCGAGTTTGAGATACCTCCTGTGAAGTTTCTTTTCTTCAATCCGGAAAAAGGTAGTTATTACACTGTAGAGGCGAGCGGTTTTACCATTTCTGTGGAAGAGGGCGAGAAGAGTTCTGCCGCATCTGACGCGCTTGTCTTTGATGAGGAATTAATGCCTTATGGCACACTCAGCAAGACACATGTGCTCATGATCTCCATGTGGCATATATGGCTCTGGTATATTCTGCCTATAGTTATCGTGATAGCACTGATGGTCATATATCGCAAACGTGTGGCTCTCATGGCCGATGTGGCAGGAATGCGTATGCGTAAAGCTGTGAAGGTGGCTAAAAAGCGTTTGCGTAATGCGCACGATTGCATGCGCCGAAAGGATGAAGCCGGTTTCTATGAAGAGATGCTTAAAGCTTTATGGGGCTATCTCGGAGACAAACTCTCGATGCCCACATCCGAGCTTTCGCGCGATAATGTGAGTGACACGCTCATTTCCGCCGGAGTGTCACAGCAAGGAGTGAATGAAGCTATCGCGCTGATAGACCAGTGTGAATTTGCAAAATATGCTTCTTCCGCCGGAGCGGATATGCAAAGTGTCTACGACGCGGGATGCAGATTTATCAATCGCATCGAGCAGGAAATTGTGAAATGATTTAAGACAAGTATATGCGCAATATATTTTTGGTAATAGCTCTGTGTGTGATAGCATTCTTCCATGCAGGAGCAGAAACAGAATCGGAGGCCCGTAAGCTATATGAGTCAAAAGATTACATGGGTGCGATAAGCCTCATGCAGAAAGAGCTTACAACCAAGGGGGCTTCTCCAGAATTATATTTTGATCTTGGGAATGTATATTATAAGGCTGGCAACTATGGAGCTGCGGTTCTCAATTACGAGCGTGCGCTTTGTCTAGACCCATCCATGGATCAGGCGGCCAATAATTTGGCTGTCGCTACCGATGATGTGCTGCGTATCAATGAGTCACTTACGGGTGACAGGAGTCTTGATCCGGTAGCCGCGGCCCCTACGGCACTTCATTCTTTGTCCATGATGATCACATCGCTTGGAAGTAACTTTTGGTGTGTGACTTCGGTAATTCTTTTTATCCTTGCGGTTGCGGCGGTAATTATCTATGTTTTTTGTAAAGGAGTCATGATTCGAAAGTTCGGATTTTTCGGCGGCGGAATCATACTTGTGCTTTCGGTGATTGCCCTGATATTTTCATTTATGGCGCGTGCAGATGTTCTTGATGGAGACAAGGCTGTGATAATGTCAAGAGAAGCACACATGCGTGTAGCCCCGTCATCCGCGTCAAAGGAAGTGGCAGCTCCACTTGCCAATGGCACTCTTGTGAAGAGGCTTGAAGAGCGCAAGGGAGAAGATGGCGAGAATTGGACACTGGTATATCTTAATGCCGATTATACAGGGTGGCTTCCGTCAGCAGATATAGAAAAAATTGCTGTGCCCGGCTTTGAATGACGGAGTGTAAGCAATTGTATTTACTTAATGATTAGATAGTTGCCGATTTGTATGTTTTATAGCTATAAAAATAATCACGAGATTTCTTGGTGGTTATAAAAAAAATACCTAAATTAGCAAAATCAAACATTTTAGCAGATATTATTAACCTCCTAAAATAATATATCATGAGCAAAACAATCACCTTCAATGAACTACGTCGTCTTAAAGACGCTTTGCCTGATGGTAGCACCCATCGTATTGCCGATGAGCTCAACGTAACAGTTCAGACCGTGCGCAACTACTTTGGTGGCGTCAATTATCAATTTGGTAAGAATGCAGCCATGCACATAGAGCCGGGCCCCGACGGAGGTCTTGTAGTGCTTGATGACACAACGATCTATGATATGGCTGTAGCTATCCTTGAGGAACAGAACAAGAAGGACTGAATTCTTGTTAATAATCATAGAGTGACGGGAGCACTTCACTTGATGTTCCCGTCATTTTATTATTCATAAGCCGCTCATACATAATTGATACAGGTGGCCCCTGACGGCTACCTTAGAAACAGGAATACGCCATGGCCGAAACATTCATTACACTCGCTATTCATACTTATGACTACGCAGTAGCGCTGCGAGACCGTTTGGTAGCAAGCGGCATAGAGGTTCAGCTTGAGAATGTAGATATTTCTAATCCGTCGCCCGCACCGGGTGTGAGGGTGCGCATTCCCGAGTCATCGCTTCCAAAGGCATTGCGCATTGTGGAAGCTGATGCCGCGCAGGGGGCATCGCAGGTACTGGAAAGACTGGAGGGATTGCATGACAGAATTCTTGTGCCTGTCGATTTTTCCGATTCCTCGATCAATGCAGTGAAGACTGCCTTTGCTTTTGCTCATGCTCTTAAGCTCAAGCCAGAGATAATGCATGTTTTTGCAACGCCATATTTTGATGGCTCACTATCTCTTACTGATAATTTCACTCTTGATATACGAGACACTGAGGTGCGGAAGAATTTGCTTGATGCAGCTCATGATGAGATGAGCCGCTTCAGAAAAAAAATTCTTGCCCTTATAGGCGACGGCACGCTGCCTCCCGTGAAATTTTCTACCACCGTGAGAGAGGGTTTGCCTGAGGATGTGATACTCGATTACACCCGCTCGACCCCGCCGCAGCTTGTGGTGATGTGTACCCGTAGTGTTAAGAAAAAAGCTACGCAGATTATGGGGTCGGTCACGGCCGAGGTGCTTGATGCATGCCGTGTGCCGGTGTTCACAATTCCGGAAGATTATAATTTCCATGGATTTGCATCACTGTTCCCATCGGTATTCTTTTGTAATGTAGACCAGCATGATCTATTGGCCATGGATCTGTTCATACGTCTGTTTAAGTCAGTGCCCGCTACAATCTTCCTGATTCCGGTCAATGAAAAGGCCGGCTCAAAACTGAACGGTCGTATGAACGCTTTGCGCAAATATTTTGCAGATCGCTATTCGGGCTATGACTTCATATGTGAGATTCCCTCCTCGAAAGATCTGCGCGCACTCATGCATAATCTGATAGAGGATCATAAGATTAACATGCTTGTAGTGCCCAATAAAAAGAAGAACATTTTCGCTCGTCTCATTAATCCCGGCATAGCACACAAGGTGATTTTTGAGGCGGATGCGCCTATGCTTGCTTTACCTGTATGATTTATCCCTCCGATTTTGAGAATAAAATAGGTTTTACGGCAATACGGAGCCTGGTCTCTGATAATTGCATCTCTCCACTCGGGCGTCGTTATTGTGCCCGAATGAGTTTTATGACAGATTTTGAAGCAGTGCGACAGGCACTGCTTCTTGCGAATGATATGCTGGCGCTGGTAGAGAGCAATGCCTCCATGCCTACCGAGAACTTGCATGATGTGACTGCATCTCTGGGATCGGTGAAGGTGGAAGGTGGTTTTATGTCGCCACAAGAGCTTTACAGATTGCGCACATCATTACTCACCATCGCGCGTCTGAAAGATTTCTTCGCTCTCACTGATGAGGAAGGCAATCTCCGTGCGCCGCGCTTGACCGCAGAATTTTCTGCCATGCTCACGTTTCCGCTTCTTGAGCGCCACATTGATACTGTAATAAATAAATATGGAGAGGTGTCGGATAATGCTTCTCCTCAGTTGTTTGATATAAGGCGGGCCATTGCATCGGCCTCAGCATCCCTTTCTTCAGTGATGAGAAGAGTGATCGACCGGGCTGTGAGTGAAGGGATTGTGGATAACGACACGACTCCTTCCATGCGCGACGGACGCCTTGTCATTCCTGTGGCATCCGGCAGGAAGCGAGCTATAAGAGGTATAGTGCATGATGAAAGTGCATCAGGTAAAACATCTTATATAGAGCCGGTTGAGGTAGTGGCTGCCTCCAATCGGCTCCGAGAATTGCAGGAAGAAGAAAAGCGCGAGATACACCGAATTCTTGTAGCTACGGGTGATGTGATCAGGCCATATGTGCCGGATCTGCTTGATAGCTATGATCGGCTCGGATACTATGATTTCCTAAGGGCTAAAGCTCTTGTAGCATCCTCGCTCGGTGCGGCAATGCCCATAATGGAAGCGAAGCCTGAGATAGACTGGTATGGCGCGCGTCATCCGTTGCTTTACCTTACACTCAGGTCGCAGGGACGCAGTGTAGTGCCTCTTGATCTTCATCTTGATCCGAAGCAACGCATCCTTCTGATTTCCGGGCCTAATGCCGGAGGCAAATCAGTGTGTCTGAAGACTGTGGGCATTGTTCAGTATATGCTGCAATGCGGCATGCTCCCCACCATGCACTCAAATTCGCACGCATCTGTATTCTCCGACATATGCATAGACATAGGAGATGAGCAATCTATAGAGAATGATCTGAGCACGTATAGTTCGCATCTCCGTAACATGAAAGTATTCTTGCGTCAGGCCTCCGAGCGCACCTTGATTCTTGTGGATGAAATGGGTTCGGGCACGGAGCCGCAGATAGGCGGAGCCTTGGCGCAGGCTATTATCGCTAAATGGAATGAAGCGCGGGCGATGGGTGTAATAACCACGCATTATCAAAATCTTAAGACATATGCCGACAATACCCCCGGTCTTATAAACGGGGCAATGCTCTATGACCGGCAGAATATGCAGCCACTCTTCAAGCTCTCCATAGGAAGTCCGGGGAGCTCGTTTGCTCTGGAGATTGCTTATAAGACCGGACTGCCTCGGGATGTGATCGAGGCTGCAAAAGAGATTGTGGGATCTGATTATGTCAATATGGATAAATATCTGCTTGACATAGCGCGCGACCGCCGCTACTGGCAGAATAAGCGCCAGAGCATAAGAGAGAAGGAGGCTCGGCTTGAGGCGATAACCGCGCGTTATGAAGAGCAGATGGATGATCTTAAAAGTCGTAGACGCGAGATATTGTCGAAGGCTAAGGATGAGGCTAAGGAGATTCTGTTAAATACTAATCGGACTGTGGAGCGCACAATTCTCGAGATTCGCAATGTGCAGGCCGAGAAGGAGCGCACGCGCCAACTCCGAAGAGAACTGGATGAATATAAGAAGCAGGTATCGGAAGAGATTGATAAGCACGATGACACCCTGCCGGGGATGAAGCCTCTTCGCTCGCCTCGCCCCAAAAAGAATAAGCCTGAGGTTTCATATAAGTCTCATGCTGAGAAGCCTGCGGCTATCACGGTAAATAGCTATGTCAGAATGTCGAAAGGCGGTACGTCAGGCAAGGTACTCTCGCTAAATGGCCGAGAGGCTGAAGTGGCTTTTGGGGCACTGCGCATGCGTGTGAAGATCTCTGAGTTGTGTCCGGCATCCCCTCCATCTGCCTCTGCTGCTTCGCAGACAGCATCGATAGCCTCTTCCACGACTGACAGCTCACGCCGCCGTCAGCTCGACTTCAAGCAGGATATTGATCTCAGAGGCATGCGTGCTGATGAGGCTTTGCAGGCAGTGACATATTTCCTGGATGATGCCATTCAGTTTGGCATTCCGCGCGTTCGAATCCTCCATGGCACCGGAACCGGTGCTCTTCGTGTATCCATACGCCGTTACTTGCAGAGCGCCCCGGGAGTAAAATCCTTCAGAGATGAAGATGTTCGTTTCGGTGGTGCCGGAATCACAGTGGTGGATCTCTCTTGACCCGCGATGACATAAAGATAGCACAATCTACATCAGCGCATTTTGAAGAAGTAGGTTGTGCTATTGGAACGTTGTATATAAATGTATAGGCAGATTTATCAAGAGCAAACTAAGAAACTGTTTAAATTTAACAGAACAGGATTTAAACAGTTTCTTAGTTCATGATCAATAATCGGAGACTTATCTTTGGGATAAAGACGTAGTCTCCATTCCTGATTAATGTCTGGATTGGCTTAATTATTTACAAGGTAATTGCAGGTCTGAGCTGAGGAAGAGAGCTTGTGGAGCTATTGCTCCCTAACATACTACAGTTTTCCTGATGTATGTCTCGATTAGGAATCTTAAGTATGCAATCATAATAGTAAAGCATTATGAGCGATTCTGCTCTGATTAAACTTGTGGTTAATAACCTCTGAGAGAGTATGCATCATGTTTTTTTGATGCTTTAAAACATAATTGTTAAACACGATTCTGGTCGCGTTTGTTCTCTGTTAGCGGCTGCAAAGGTAGTGAATTTTATTCGTCTGCAGGCCGGTATGCTGTAAAATTATGCTGTACAACATAATTTTACAGCATAGGTTTAAACCTTAACATGTTGCTATTCAGTAGATTCTGAAGTGGTAAAAATTTTTCATAGAATTGTGATAAATTCTTTGTGCGCTCTATGAAATTATATTAATTTTGCATCGTAATCTTACTTAACTATTGAAGAATGAAATCGAAATATACTTCTTTGTGGGCGATTTTGGCATCTGTGTTTTTGGTGGTTACTATCATATCTTTTGTAGGAGACATTACTATATGGGGATGGAAGATTAAGAAAGCTCCGATAGCCGATATGCTTACCGCTCCTTTTGAGTCGCAGGAGGATAAAGAGCATAAGGAGCTGCAGCGCAGAGAAGTTGCGATGCAGAAGGAAAAGGCTCTTGAAGTGAAGATAGATTCAATGCCTAAGAATTTTCTGATTTTCGGAGACTCTATGAGTGAGAACATTGCGTTGCGTCTGGCCGCCTATGCCGCGCAGAACGGTCATAAACTTCACACAGTGAATTGGGATAGTTCTGGCACGCGGATATGGGCATCGACGGATACACTGTCTTATTTCATTAATAGGTACAAACCTGATTTTATATTTGTAACGCTTGGCAGCAACGAGTCATTCGCCAGAAATGTTGATCATTACAGGTCTTATGTGCGTGCGATATTGGAGAAGCTGGGAGATATACCCTTCATATGGATAGGGCCTCCTTCTTTCAAGGAAGAACATGGTTTCAACGATATGTTGCTTGAGGAATTGCCTGCAGGCACATTCTTTCGTGCGCATGGTCTGGAACTTGAGAGACGCAGGGATAAGATTCACCCTACGGTGAAGGCTGCGGCCTACGAAGTGGATTCGCTTGCTCGGTGGATGCGCCATTCAGCTCACCCCATACTTATGGATGTGCCGGCTGATTCCCTCTCCAATACGAAAATAAAGGATATAGGCATCATTTATCTCAAGGCTATGCATTGATGTGGCCGGATTCATTGTAAGAGATTATAATTGATGTCATTCAAGTTTTAAAGCTACTTATATAGGAAATGGAAACTATTACTACTGCAATTTCTAATCTTTACTCCATGTTGCTTTATGACCCCGAAGCTCCGATGTTGTTTTCCTCAGGGTTGTTCTGGCTCTTATTCTTATTGTTTCTTCCAATATATGCACTCCTGAAGAATAACCGTCTGCGCATGACCTTATTTGTAGTGGCATTCAGCCTCTATTTTTATTATAAGTCATCAGGCGTATTCTTTCTAATGCTCATAGGCACATCCATAGTAGACTGGTCTCTATCTCATGTTATAAATGCATGTAATCGTAAGGGGATTAGGCTGGCAGTCATGTGGGTTTCCATTGTGATATCTCTGAGTATTTTAGGGTATTTCAAGTATGCCAATTTCTTTTTATGGAACTGGAATCAAATGGTGCATGAAAATTTTCAGCCTCTTGATATTATTCTGCCTGTTGGTATATCCTTTTATACGTTTCAATCAATATCATATGTTGTAGATGTATACAAGAGGCGCATTTCACCAACAAAGTCATGGCTCGACTATCTTTTCTTTCTCTCGTTCTTTCCGGCTCTTGTGGCAGGCCCTATTGTCAGGGCCGATTATTTTCTGCCACAAATAACGCGGAATCGCACGCCAAATGGCGTGGATATATATTCAGGTCTATGGCTTATCATAATAGGTATCATAAAGAAAGCTGTTATGGCAGACTATATTGCGCAATTCAATGACCTGATCTTTAATAATCCGGGTGCTTACGATGGGTTGCAGACTCTTATGGGCGTACTCGGATATACAATGCAGATATATTGCGACTTCTCGGGTTATTCGGATATGGCCATCGGCCTTGCTTTGATCATGGGCTTCAGGTTGGCTAATAATTTTAATTCGCCATATCAGAGTAGAAACCTCACGGATTTCTGGAGACGTTGGCATATATCTCTCTCATCCTGGCTGCGCGATTATGTATACATCCCCCTTGGAGGCAATCGCAAGGGCACTCTCCGCACATATGTAAATAATTTTCTGACAATGCTCATCGGAGGTCTATGGCATGGTGCTGCATGGAAATTTGTGTTTTGGGGAGCCATGCACGGAGTGGGGCTTGCAATTCACAAAGCGTCAATGCCGATATTACGCAAAATTCCCGACACCTTCATCACATCATTCATTTTTACAGGTGTTACTTTTATATATGTATCGGCATTATGGGTGTTCTTCAGAGCCTCATCATTCACAGATTCCTGGATCATACTCCAAAGTATTTTTGCGGATTTTCATATAAGTTATATCTCGCAGTTTTGGGAAGTGCATACGGAATGGTGCGTGATGATGCTCATCCTTGTTGTGTGTCATTGCTTCACTCCTTCGTTTATCAGAAAGTGCAAGCACATGTTTATACGCTCGCCCTGGATCGTAAAATTTCTTCTCTTTATGGTGGCCGTGCAGTGTGTCATTACATATATGTCGGCCGAAATTGCCCCGTTTATTTACTTCCAATTCTGAATTTTGATTGTAGCTTACATACTTTTTTACGGCCATTATCGGGAAATTCGTTCGGCGACACCTGTGGATGGCCATTTTTTTACCCATTTTGAGTGAGGCGGTATATATCTGATTAGCAAAGTATTGCGAAAGAGTTCACAAAAAAGTGTAAATTTTTTTGCGAAAACATTTGGTCAATTGAGAAAAAGGCCGTAACTTTGCACTC